>JAJXTL010000021.1 GCA_021783855.1 Pseudomonadota bacterium | reverse complement strand
AACTGCACGCACATCTGGTTGATTTTCTCCATGCCGACGCCGTGCTCACCGGTGATGGTGCCGCCCACTTCCACGCACAGTTGCAGGATGCGGTTGCCGAATTCCTCGGTGCGTGCCAGTTCCCCCGCTTTATTGCCGTCGAACAGGATTAGCGGGTGCAGGTTGCCGTCGCCTGCGTGGAACACGTTGGCGACCGGAAGATTGTATTCGGCAGACCAGGCGCTGATTTGTTTGAGTACACGAGAGAGCTGGCGGCGCGGGATGGTGCCGTCCATGCAGTAGTAATCGGGTGAGATGCGGCCCACAGCTGGGAAGGCGGATTTTCGGCCCTTCCAGAACAGTTGCCGCTCGGCTTCATCGGTTGCGGTGCGTACTTCGGTTGCGCCACCCATCGTTAAAATGTTGCGTACCGCCATGATGTATTCGGATACTTCGGCATCGGTGCCGTCGAGTTCACACAACAGGATCGCTTCAGCGTCCCTCGGGTAACCGGCATGGGCAAAGTCTTCCGCCGCAGAAATGGCGAGTTTGTCCATCATTTCGAGACCTGCGGGGATGATGCCGGCGGAGATGATGGCGCCGACCGCCTCCCCTGCAAGGTCGACATCGTCAAACGCGGCCAGCACCACCTGTGCGCGTTCGGGTCTGGCCAGCAGTTTGACGGTGACTTCGACGATCACCCCCAGCATGCCTTCAGAACCCGTCATCAGCGCCAGGAGATCGTAGCCTGGCGAGTCCAGCGACTCTGAACCTATGGTCAGCAGTTCGCCGTCCATGGTGATGACTTTGAGCATCAGGATGTTGTGCACGGTCAGGCCGTATTTGAGGCAATGTACGCCGCCGGAATTCTCCGCGACATTGCCGCCTATGGTGCAGGCGATCTGCGAGGAAGGATCGGGTGCGTAATACAGGCCGAAAGGCGCTGCGGCTTCGGAAATAGCCAGATTGCGCACGCCGGGCTGCACGGTCGCCATCGCGTTATCTTTGTCGATGTCGATGATGCGTTTGAATTTCGCCAGACTCAGCAGTACGCCGTCTTCGAGCGGCAGTGCGCCGCCCGACAGGCCGGTGCCGGCGCCGCGCGCCACCACAGGAATTTTGCGCTCATAACACAGGCGCATGATGCGCTGCACCTGTTCCACAGTTTCCGGCAGCACCACCAGCATCGGCAGCTGTTTATATACTGAAAGGCCGTCGCATTCGAACGGACGCACGTCCTCAAGATCATCCAGCACGGATTCCTCGGGCAGAAAGCGCTTCAGTGCGCTGAGCAGTTCGGGATTTGTTTTTCGAGGTTGCTTCAAGGAAATTCCAGTTGGAAATGTTCAAACAGTATAGTAAATTACTACGGTATAAATTTCCAGCGCATTTGTATCATGAAGCTGTTCGCCGGGCAAGCTAAGGCTGACCGTGAAGATGAATTCATTCCGATTGTAGGGTAGCGGAAATGTTACACTGCGCGCCAAATTAACCTGAGAACTAAGGAGAACCAAAATGAATGTATGGAATGAGCGCTACTCAGGCGAGGAATATCATTTCGGCACCGAGCCGAACGCATTTTTAATCACGCAACACGCGCTGTTGAAACCGGGGATGCACTGTCTTGCGGTAGCCGATGGCGAAGGGCGCAACGGCGTATGGCTGGCAGAGCAGGGTTTGCATGTATTGTCGGTGGACAGCTCCAGTGTGGCTATTGAAAAGGCGCGCGCACTGGCGGAAAAGCGCGGCGTGAAGATCGAGGTCGAGTTGGCCGATCTTGCACTTTGGGACTGGGGCGTCGACAAGTTCGATGTGGTGGCGGGGATATTCATACAGTTCGCGCCTCCCGCGTTACGCGAGCAGATGTTCGCACAAATCAAACGCTGTCTCAAACCGGGCGGGCTGCTGATGTTGCAGGGATATACACCGCGCCAACTGGAATACCGCACGGGCGGCCCTTCAATGATCGAGCATCTCTACACGGAAGCGATGCTGCGCTACGCATTTGCCGACATGGAAATTCTGCATTTGAGAGAGCACGATGAGATGATTCATGAAGGCGAGGGGCATTCCGGCATGTCTGCACTGATCGATATGGTGGCGCGCAAGCCGGGTTAATTACGGTTGTTCCCGGTTGTGTTGGTCTTAGCCGGTGACGGAGCGTTGGCGTTCGTATCGGTTCCGATGCGGATACCCGGGCGGTCAGCAGCTGCGCCATTCAAAATTCAGGAATACGTTTCATCATTACGCCAGTCACGATTTTGATTTTTCACTGCACCAAGCCGCCGACATCCATTGCGCGTCTCTATAAGTTATCGGATCATCATCTATTCAATAAGTTACGCGATTGTGTGGATGTACGAGGTTGGCTGATTGCCTCACTATGGTAAGGGTGCAGTGGAAAAGGCTTATACGCAGCCTGTCGGTTTTGGCATGCCGCCGTATTTGGTGATGGGCTTCATCGGGCCGGTCATCCACAGTTCGAATACCTCTTTTTGATCCTCGTCGATGTATTTGCTGAACTTGCGTATCGGTGGCACCGAACCGAACTCTTCGTAATATTCGCGGGCTTTCATGATCTGATCCCACTTCTTTTCGTTCAGCTCATAGCCGTCTTCTTCGGCCATCGCGCGACCGATTTCCGGTGTCCAGTCACTCATGTCGACGAGATAGCCGTCACCGTCACGATTAGGAATTTGCATGGTTATTACCTTTCAAGTCAGAGAAAAATATCATTTAACTATACCTGAGTAATATAGTCAATTACTCCAAAGAGGGGGTAGGCACTGTTTTGAGGCAATTTTCTCCTGCTTGATAAGGTTATTCGCGCAGCGCTTATAAAATTTGCACGGCTTCCTCGAAAGTCAGGCGCGGGCTGCGCGGGAATAATTTGGATGCATCGCCGTAGCCGATATTGACCAGAAAATTTGATTTAATCCGGGTGCCAGGGAAGAATTCCTGATCCACTTTCGCATTGTCAAAACCGGACATCGGCCCCGCATCGAGACCTAACGCGCGCGCGGCCAGTATCAGATAAGCGCCTTGCAGCGTCGCGTTGCGAAATGCCGTGGTGTCAATCAGAGGCGTGTTATCGACAAACCAGGCGCGCGCATCGGCGTGCGGGAACAAATGCGGCAGTTTTTCGTAAAACTCGTGATCCTGTGCAATGATGGCGGTAACCGGTGCGGTGCGCGTTTTTTCCTCATTACCCGGAATCATGGCCGGCAACAGACGCTGTTTGGCGGACTCGCTCTTGACGAAAACAATGCGTGCCGGGCTTGAGTTTGCGCTGGTGGGCGCCCATTTCATCAAATCGTAAATCCGGCGCAACAAATCGTCGCCGACCGGTTTGTCCAGCCATGCGCTGTGGGTGCGTGCGGTGCGGAAAATGATATCCAGGCTAGGGTCGTCGAGTTGCATCTTGGTTTTCCTTGTGTATGGTGCAGCAGCTTTTCGGGTCTGACGCGCCGACTGCCTATTATTTGAGCTTTTCGATACCCATTATTTTGAGGATGCTGCCTTCGTAGAATGGTTCGGAAGTGCCTTTTTTCATCTTGCGGATGAAATATTTTTCAAACGCGATCTTGGCTAGATGGACCCACTTTCCTTCGGAAAACCAGTTCACGTTGCGCGGCGGGATCTGCGGTATCGCCACGAAAGCGACGCCGCTGTCGCCGAAGTCGGCCAGACAGATGGCGTTCCAGGTTGCTTCCCGGTCTGCCGGAATGCCGGTGAGGTCGGCGTTAATATTGTACACAGCGGCTGTTACCATGGATTCAATCATGTAGCCTGTCTTGGGTGTGCCGACCGGGATCGGTGTTGCTTCCACCGGCGGAATGGCCACGCAGACGCCCACGGCGAAGATGTTCTTGTACTTCGAATTGCGCTGGTGTTTGTCCACGATGACGAAACCGCGCGCCTGAACCAGTCCTTCAATGCCGAACACGGCATCGACACCCTTGAATGCGGGCAGCATCATGCCGTAGTTGAACGGGAGTTCGTGCTTCTGTTTTTCCGCACCCGTTTCGTCGTGTTCCGTGACATACATCTTGCCGGCTTCAACTTTCGATACTTTGGCGTTACAGATCCATTTGATGTGTTTGTCGCGCATGCCCGATTCCAGTATTCCCTTGGAATCTCCCACGCCGCCCAGGCCGAGGTGACCGATGTAGGGCTCGGAGGTCACGAAAGTCATCGGTACCTTGTTGCGTATCTTGCGGCGGCGCAAGTCGGTTTCCATGATAAAGGCATATTCGTAGGCGGGGCCGAAGCAGGAGGCGCCCTGCACCGCACCGACCACGATGGGGCCGGGATTCTGGCAGAAGTTCTCCCATTCGTCGTGCGATTTCATCGCGTGATCGACACTGCATACCGAATGAGTGTGCCCGCCGTTTGTTCCCAGGCCTTCGATCTCATCGAATGCAAGTTTGGGGCCGGTGGCAATGACCAGATAATCGTAATCGACCGGGTCACCCTTATTCAGTTCCAGTTGGTTCTTGTCGGGATGAACGCGTTTCACGCCGCTGGAAATGAAGTTGATTCCCTTGCGTTCCAGATAGCTGCGCACCGGGAACTCAACCTGCTTGCGCTCGCGCCATTTGACGGCCACCCAGGGATTGGATGGCATAAAATTAAAATTCTCGCTGTCCGAGATGACCGTAACCTTGTGCTTTTTGTCCAGCTTGTCGCGCATTTCGTAGGCTGCCGGCATGCCGCCGAGTCCAGCCCCCATGATGACGATGTGTGCCATTTTGCCCCCTCCTGGTTATCGAGCGGGTGATTCTGCTCTGATTTAACGAGAACTTCAACTCAATGCTTCATCGCTGTGCTGCGTGTCCTGCTCCTTGGTGAACAAGACAGCGGCCTTGACTCGCGAAGACAGGTTGAGCTTGTTCAGAATGTGACGCACATGCTGTTTCACCGTGTCATAACTGATCTTCAGGGTGAGTGCGATGGCCTTGTTGCTCTCGCCTCTGGAGAGTAATTGCAGAATTTCGCGTTCGCGCTCGGTCAGTAACTTAAGCGAGCTTTTCGCTTCCTGTTCGGGTTGTTCTTCGCGCAGCATTTCGATCATCTTGACGGTCATGGCGGGGGCGACCACCAGTTCGCCGGCTGCGACGCGACGGATCGCGTCGACCACATCATCGGGCGCCATATCCTTGAGCAAATACCCGCGTACGCCGGCGCGTATCGCATTCTTCAGGTCGGCTTCCGAATCGCTCATGGTGAGCATGATGGCAGGGGTAAGATAGTTCTCCGTGCGCAGTTGTTTTAATAAGGAGATGCCGTCCAGCGGTTTCATGCGTAAATCAACGATCAGCAGATCGGGTTTTGTATCCAGCAGCGTGCGCAGCTCAATCACGTTGTCGGTCGTGCCGACCACATCGAAATCGTAGCTGTTCGCCAGCAGTTCACTTAAACCAAGACGACACAGGCATTGGTCATCAACCAGTACGATTTTTAATTTGTCACTCATTTGCTGCTCTCCAATCCAGTGAGGGTTCGGGAAAAGACAATTGTACCTGCGTACCTTGTCCTGCGGTACTTTCCACCTTGATTGTGCCGCCTATCTGGCGCGCCCGTTCGCGCATTATGATCACGCCGTAATGCCCTTCTACCGGTGCGAAAGTAGATTCGCCGCTGCCGTTGTCTTCAATGGTGAACACGTAATAGCCGAAACTGGCATCAACAAACAGCCGCGCATGAGTTGCACCGGAATGCCTCGCAATGTTGCTCAACGCCTCATGCACGATATGGTAAGTCTGAATTTCATGTTCGAGCGGCAGTTCGAGATCGACCAGCCGGTTATGGTACTCCAACACGATGTTGTTGCGTTGGCGAAATTCGGTGGCAAGGTCATGTAATGCGGCAGACAATCCTTCATGGTTAATCTTGCAACGAAAATTGGTGACCAGTTCACGCGCACTCTTTTGTGCAATTTCCAGAGACTCGTCCAGATCGTCCGCATATTTGGTTGCCATCGGTTTATTGCCGGTACGGGAGGCTTCCAGCAGCAGGCTGACGCGCATACGTGCATAGGTCAGGGTCTGCGCCAGCGAGTCATGAATGTCATTTGCAATGGCAAGACGTGCAGCAAGCCGGTCAATGCGTTGTGCTTCCCGATTTACGTACGAGTGTTCTACGGCAGCACTTATCATATCGGCAAAAGCGGTTACGGTATTAATGGTCAGGCTCGCAGTTTCCTGTGTCGTATTAAAAAACAGTGTCAAAATACCCAGCGGGGTGCCGGGTGTGTTGGACGACTCAAGTGGCGTGGTAATGAGTGACCGGAAGCTGCAATCAGTATGCTGGCAGTTCTGTCGCAAGTTGCAGGAGCTGATGTCTGATGTATGGATAGTCCTGCTCAGATTCGCTATGTCGTTGGCTTCACAATCTAAACCGATAAAGCTTTCGGTTCCTGTTTGCAGTTCGCCGGAAAATCCTACCGAGCTGATGATAGGCAAACTGAGAGCATCAGGGGAGATTAATCGCACTAATCCGGCGGAAGCGCCGATTGTGTTGATGGTGTTTGTCAGAAAAATTTCCAACAACGTTTTGAGCTCGCCAATACGCGGGGCGGTAATCTCATGCGTCAGGCAAATTTCCGCACCGCCGCCCTTTCCGGGAGGCGTAAATTCTGGATCACGCAACCAGGTAAATTCGCTGTGGATGGTGTCTGAGATGGGAATTGTTTTTTTGCGTATCACCTGGCAGTCAGTCCGGAAAAAGATTTTACAAAGTCAGTTGAATCTATCTCAAGGTTCAAAGATCGAATTATACAATGATTATCCACCCCATCAGGGTTATTACCCGCCTCCCCCGATATGGTTATAGACATAGGGGTGAGCAATTGCGCCTAATAGCGCAACTCGCGACAACCATGCACTTTAGTCCTTGACTGCTGCATCTGCGGCGCATGAGTCGAATAAAAACAGCATCGACTGATTCATGCCATATTGTCAGTCGAACAATGCCGGGTGTTGCCGGTGGTTTTGTCATCTGCGTGGACGGCAAGCCTGCTGCATGGGCAAGTTCGCCTGCTTACATGAATTTCAGGATAAGCTGATATTTCTTTAAGTCGCGAATTAGAACACAGAACATTGCCGGATTGCTATTATGCAGCTTGTTTTCTGTGAGTCATTGATGCGTTCGACCTGATTCGACAGTGCTGTGATTTAGCTGAGTCTTGTTTTGATGATGGCCGATTGAATATTTTAATATTATGCTTGCGATGCATAGTCAACTGAGACTTTGCGGCTGCAAACGACGAATGCCGTGCGGGATACGAAATAAATGAAAATATGCATCGTCTCCGACAGTCATGATCGTGCCGAGCCGCTGGCTGCGGCGATAGCCAAAGCGCAGTCCCTGGGCGCACAGACGGTAATCCATTGCGGAGATCTGATCGGGGCCAATACCCTGCGCACCTCGCTGAAGCACGGCATACCGCTGCATGTGGTGCATGGCAACAATGTCGGCGACCAGATGGCGATGCACAGGATGATGGCAAAATCCGGCGGATTGCTGACCTATCACGGGCATGATGCGGAGCTGGAGTTGACCGGGCGGCGCATCTTTGCGACTCACTATCCGCACTATGGGCGCGCGCTGGCCTGTACCGGCGATTACGATCTGGTTTGCTGCGGTCACAGTCATGTCGCAGAGATAATCTGGCAACCGAATATCAAGGGGGAGCAGACGTTGCTGGTCAATCCGGGGTCTGTTTCCGGTATCGGTGCGCCTGGCATAGAGGAAGCGTTCACCTGGATCCTGGGTGATCTGGACAGCATGGTTTTTGAAATTCACACCTAAAAAAACCAAAACCCCGAAGGCTATCGCAATTATTTACGGAGGTTCAAGTGACGGCTTCAATTGCAACCAGCCAGACCATCCTGGTCGTAGGCGGAGGAATAGGCGGTATGACGGCGGCGCTGGAGGCTGCGGAATGCGGCAAACAGGTGATCCTAGTCGAGCGTAACGCGACCTTGGGCGGACGTACCGCGCTGCTGTACCGATACTTTCCCAAGATGTGTCATCCGACCTGCGGTATGGAAATCAATTTGCGCCGTCTCAAGGGTAATCGAAACGTGCGCGTGATGACTATGACGGAAGTGCTGGAGGTGAGCGGGGTGCGCGGCGATTACACGGTGAAGCTGAAACTCTCACCACGCTATGTCAACAGCAATTGCACCGCCTGTGGTGAGTGTGCCAAAGCGGTCGATGCCGAAATAGATAACCCTTACGAATACAATCTTGCCAAGACGCGTGCCGCTTATCTGCCGCATAACATGGCCTATCCGATGCACTATGTGCTGGACCCTTCCATCATCGGCACTGCGGATGCGGAAAAAGCCCGTGCAGCCTGCAAATACGATGCAATCGAGCTCGACATGCAGGAGGAGATCGTAGAGATCAAGGCAGGAGCGATCGTCTGGGCGACCGGCTGGAAACCGTATGACGCGGCCAAAATACAACCCTATGGGTACGACCGCTTCGCCAACGTGATCACCAGCGTGGAATTCGAGCGTTTCGCCAATCCGCATGGCCCGACCGGCGGCAAACTGCTGCGCCCTTCCGATGGTCGTGAGGCGAAAAATATCGCCTTTATCCAGTGTGCAGGTTCGCGCGACGAAAACCATCTGCGCCACTGTTCGCGCATCTGCTGCATGGCTTCATTAAAGCAGACACATTATGTGCGCGAGGCGTATGGTGACGACGCAAAATCGACGATCTACTATATCGATATCCGCGTGATAGACCGTCTGGAAGATTTCTATCTGAAAGTGCAGCAAGACCCGACCGTCAGTTTCATCAAATCGAAAGTGGCCAAGATCGTCGAGGACAAGGCGGGCAATCCGGTATTGCACGGCGTAGACACCGAAGGTTATCACCGCTATGCCACAACGCATGATCTGGTCGTACTGGCGGTCGGTATGGAGCCTGAGACAAACGGCATCAAGCTGCCGGACGACATGTTGCTCGATTCATCCGGCTTCATCGAAGGTTCAAATCTGTCGGCGGGGTTCGAGGGTATCTATGGTGCGGGCGCGGCGACCAGCCCGCTGGACGTGAACCGCTCGGTGCAAAGCGCTACGGCTGCGGCATTACGCGCGATACAGGTGGTGCATAAAACCTCTACAGTCGAAGGAGTTAGATGATGGCTGAAGTGAAGATCGAAATGAAGACGGCTGCCTATATCTGCTCGGGTTGCGGCCTGGGCGACAAGCTGGATGTCGGGCAGCTTGCCAAAATCGCGCAGAAGGAAGGCAAGATGGCGCTGGTGCGGCAGCACGATTTTCTGTGCAACAGTGCCGGTGTGCAGATGATACGCGACGACATCGAAAATGAAGCGGTCACCCATATCTGTATTGCGGCCTGCTCGCGTCGTGCCAAGACTGAAGCATTTAATTTTCCGGCAGTGGCGATGACCCGTGCCAATCTGCGTGAAGGGGTCGTGTGGGTGGTCGCCGAAGGTGCAGCGCACGACGAGGTTCGTCAGGAGATGGCGGACGATTACGTGCGCATGGGTTGCGCTGAACTTAAAAAATCCAAGATGCCCGAAGGCAATCCGAATCACACTCAACTGAAGAACATTCTGGTTGTCGGTGGCGGTATCTCCGGTCTGACCGCCGCATTCGAGGCCGCCGAGACCGGCTATGAGGTGATTCTGGTCGAGAAGCAGGCGCAACTCGGGGGTTGGGCGAACAAACTGTGGAAGCGAGTGCCGTTCAAGGCCCCCTATGCAGAACCGCAGGAGACCGGTGTGGCAGAACTTGCCGCCAAGGTAAGTGCACATCCGTTAATTACAGTGCATCTTAATTCGACGCTCGCAGAAACCTCCGGCGCGCCGGGCCGCTTCGACGTCAAGCTGGCTCAGGAGTCCGGCTCGATCACTGAAGTGGCGGCAGGTGCCATCGTTCAGGCGACCGGTTTTACCACTTACGACATCAATAAATTGCCTGAGCTGGGCGGTGGCCTGGCTCACGTGGTGGATCAGGCAGGACTCGAAGCGCTGGCGATGGCTGCCAATGGCGGTGTGATGAAACGCGCCGACGGACGGGAAGTCAAATCCGTGGTGTTCCTGCAATGTGCGGGACAACGTGACGACAGCGGACAGCATCTGCCTTACTGTTCCGGCCACTGTTGCGCGACCAGCATCAAGCAGGCAATGTATTTCAAGGATGCCAATCCCGATGTGAGTGCGGTAGTGGTGTACGACGATCTGCGTGTGCCGGGCATGGGCGAAGATTTTTATCGCAGCGCGCAGCAAAAAGGCGTGATTTTTGCGAAAGGAAAAGCCAGCAGCGTGGCAACGGACGGCAGTGGAGTCAAGGTTAACTACAAAGACCTGATACTCGATTCGGACGCAACGATACAGGCCGATCTGGTGGTGCTGGCCACCGGTCAGGTGCCGAGTTCCGGCGTGGATGTCATCACATGGGATAAGCTTACCAAAGAGGCAGATGGCGGTTCGATCGAGGCCAAACAGCAGAAGTCCGAGTTGAAAAGCATTTCCATCCTGAATCTGACCTATCGGCAGGGGCCGGACGTGCCCAAACTCAAGTACGGATTCGCCGATTCGCATTTCATCTGTTTTCCCTATGAGACGCAGCGCACCGGTATTTATACCGCAGGGCCGGTGCGTCGTCCGATGGATATTATGCAGGCGACCGAGGATGCAACCGGCGCCGCGTTGAAAGCGATACAGGCCACCGAGAATGCCAGCCTTGGCCGTGCCGCTCATCCGCGTGCGGGCGACTTGTCTTACCCTATCGTGCGTCTGGAAGGTTGCACCCAGTGCAAGCGCTGCACGGTGGAATGTCCGTTCGGCGCCATCGATGAGGATGAACGTCGTTTTCCGGTATTCAACGAACAGCGCTGTCGCCGTTGCGGTACCTGCATGGGTGCGTGCCCGGTACGGGTGATTTCCTTCGAGAATTATTCGGTGGATACCGTCGGCAATCAGATCAAGGCGGTGGAGATACCCGACGAGTTTTCCGAGAAGCCGCGCGTGCTGATCCTCGCCTGCGAGAACGATGCCTATCCTGCGCTGGATATGGCAGGGCTGTCGCGCATCGTCTACTCGGCCTTCGTGCGCATCATTCCGGTGCGTTGTTTAGGTTCGGTGAACACCATCTGGATTACCGATGCGCTCAATTCCGGCTATGACGGCGTGATGATGATGGGCTGCAAGAAGGGCGATGAATACCAGTGTCACTTCGTCAAGGGATCGGAACTTGCCGGTTACCGCATGAGCAAGATCGGCGACACCCTGACAGGGATGGGGCTGGAGCCTGAACGCGTGTCCAGTTTTGAAGTGGCGATCACCGACAATGCGAAAGTTGCCGGTTTTATCAACGACTATGTCGCGCAACTGGTTGAGATGGGGCCGTCACCAATGAAGGGCTTCGGTTAAGGGGATATGCTATGAGCGAACTGAATCAAAAGGCTGTCGCGAAATACGAACACAACTTCCTCAGGGAAGTCGAGGAACGTGTCGAAGATGGCGAATGGGTCAAGATGTGCATGCAGTGCGGGGTGTGCGCGGGCTCCTGTCCGTTAGGCAACGCATGGGAACATTCCCCGCAGAAGATATTCCGCATGATCATGGCGGGCAAGCGCGAAGAGGTGCTGACCTCGGACGCCATGTGGATGTGTACCTCCTGCTATAACTGTATCGTGCGATGTCCGAGAGAGTTGCCGATCACGCACATCATGCATGGCCTGGCGCATTATTCCCATCGGCTGGAACTGGCGCCCAAGGGGCAGCCAACCCGGGAGCTTGCCAGGATATTCTGGCAAAATCTGGTCAAGACCGGCCGGGTCAACGAACTCAAGTTTTCGCTGGCGGTTTATTTCAAGGACGGTTTTGTGCAGGGCGTCAAAAATTTGCTGAGTATGCAGGGCATCGCACTCGGGCTTGTCAAGGCCAGGCGCCTTAATCCGATGGAAATCATAGGCGGACACAAATGCAAGGACATGGGCGGTATTCAGAAAATGCTCGCCAAGGCGCGTGAAATCGAAGACCGCAGACAGGGGTTCAGTTCCTGACGGATGAGTGCGATTTCTTGTAATTATGCAGCAAGGCTTATCGTTTTATCGGTTAAGACGAAATATGAATCCTGAAAGGTGTCCGTAATATGGCCAAGAAAAATTATGCGTTTTACCCGGGTTGTTCATCCCAAAAGGGCGCGTCTGCTTCTAATTTCGTCCCTTCCATCGGTGTGATGTGCGACAAGCTGGATATTCAGCTTAACGAAATTCCCGACTGGAACTGTTGCAGCGCATCCATCGGTTACGGCGAAGGCGGTCAGTTATCGCGTCTGGTGCTCAACGCCCGCAATCTGGCACTGGTTGAGAAACATATGCCTGGGCAGGATCTTGTTTCCGGTTGTCCGGCCTGCTGGCTTTCCACGCGCGAAACCGCAGAAAAGCTGAATGAGGTGGATGATCTGATGGCTGAGACCAACGAAGCGCTCAAGGAAGCGGGGCTCAGCCTCAAGGGTACGGTCAAGGCGCGTCACCTGATTGAGGTGCTGATCGAGGATGTCGGCTTCGAGGCCATGAAAGAACCTGTCGTCAAGCCGCTGGAAGGGTTGAAGATTGCAGGCTACGTCGGGTGCCAGACCAACCGTCCTTTCGGTATCGCCGGTGAGTCCTTCGAGAACCCGCAGTATCTCGACAAGATGATCGAAATGGTCGGCGCGGAAGCGGCTACCGGCTATGAACAGAAAGTGACCTGTTGCGGCGGTGCGCTGGCTTTTTCCGAACCGGAAAAATCACAGAAGCAGATTCGCGACATCGTCGAATCCGCCTATGATCACGGCGCCGATATGATCGTCACACCCTGCCAGTTGTGTCAGGCCAATGTCGAAATATATCAGTCGGAGATCAACAAGAAAAAGGGTACCCAGCTGGCGATGCCGGTGGTGTATTATTCGCAACTGATGACCGTGGCTTATGGCGGAAATTCGAAACAGGCAGGTCTGGACGGAAATGTTCTGCGTCCACAGAAGTTGTTTGATACCATCGCCAGAAAGTAAGGCGCTCAAAGTAGTGACGTACTACGATTAACTTAAAAAGGAGGGATTTACCGATAATTGGAGCACTTTAAGTGCATGCGGGCTGAGACACTCATTCTTACAATACAGCGCAGTCCAGATTGCTAACCATCAAAACATAATCAACCGGGGAGGGTTTTGTCATGGGAAATATTCAGGAAGCTTGGAACGAAAGCGGTGAACCTCAGAAAGTCCGCAGCATGGGCTGGAAGGAGTTGTATCTGAAAGAGGACTGGTGGGCAATCTGGTTTGGTATCGGCCTCATGGCACTGGCCGTCGTACTCTTCAACAGCGGCAGTCATTTTCTGTCCGCGCTGGCGGTCAATCCGGGAGGCGTAAAATGGTCGTCTTTCGATCAACTGACCGCGCATTTCGCCAAAAATGCCGGCATGTACGTTTTGCAATTTTTCTGCTGGATGGCGCTCTTCGGCGTGAGTTGCCGCATCATGGGTATCAAGATGGGCGAGTTCGTGCCCTCCTTTATCTTTCTTTACGTGCTTTCCATGGTGATATTCTCCGTTGCAGGATGGGTGAATGCCGCCAAATTCAATCTCGAAGCACCGCTTGTTGCACTGGTCGTGGGGCTGCTTATTTCCAATACGGTCAGCCTGCCAAAATGGATGGACAGCGCATTTCGGGTTGAATATTACGTCAAGCTCGGGATTGTCCTGTTGGGCGCGACGTTTCCGATCACGCTGGTGCTTACTGCAGGACCGATTGCCATCATGCAGGCCACCTTTATTTCACTGGTAACTTGTCTTGTCATCTATTTCAGCGCGACCCGGTTGTTCGGACTGGACCGGCGCCTGGCGGCCGTGATCGGGGTGGGCGGATCGGTATGCGGGGTTTCGGCCTCGATGGCGATTGCCGCCTCGGTCGGTGCGAAAAAAGACGATCTTTATACCTCCGTCACCCTGGTGGTGGGCTGGGCGCTGGTGATGATCCTTGTCCTGCCTTTCGTGTCACAGGCGCTGGGACTTTCCGCCGGGGTGGCCGGCGCCTGGATCGGCACCTCCGAGTTTGCGGATGCTGCCGGGTTTGCCGCTGCCAGCGCCTACGGAAAAATGGCCGGTCATGAGGACTCGGCCATCAAGGCGTTCACCCTGATGAAGGTGATCGGGCGCGATCTGTGGATAGGTATCTGGTCCATCGTCTGGGCGCTGATCGCAACCCTGGTCTGGGAGAAAAAGGAAACGGGAGTTAAGCCGAATGCAAGAGAAATCTGGTGGCGTTTTCCGAAATTCGTGATCGGCTTCTTTGTGGCGTCCATGCTGATGACTTGGATCACCAGCGGCTACGCAACCGACGAGTTCAACAAGGTGGTGAAACCTGCGCTGATCATGCCGCTGGTGTCGCTGCGTACCTGGGCTTTCCTGTTCTGCTTCCTGAGTATCGGGCTGACGACCCGTTTTCGCGAACTCAAGCCGGTGGGCTGGAAGACTTTTGCGGCGTTCACCATCGGTGTTGCCGTGAACGTGACGTTGGGCTACTACCTGTCCGCCCATGTTTTTGCGGATCACTGGTCGGCCATGTAAGCATAGAGCGCGGGGCGCAAGCCCTGCGCCCCGCCCTCATGAATACATGTCGTCAATGCGGGCACTTCGTCATCGACTCTGAAGCGCTCGAAGCCATGATACCCGGCCTGAATATCGTCAGTTCGGCCTACGGGTCGGTTCGCGCGGATACCGCTTATTGCGAGTTTAAGGATATTTTCCTGACGAATGCGCCTGCCTGCACTGCATTCACAGCGCTGCATATTTCCGCTGCTGATGAGGCAGGATAGAAACAACGGAAATCGCCTATAATAGACCCGGCTGGTCTATCGGGAGCATCATTATGCAACATTTGACACCTAAACAAACTTTTGACTTTTTGCAGGCTAACCCTGAGGCCGTGTTCGTGGACGTGCGCAGTGAGATGGAGCACATGTTTGTCGGCCATCCGAGAGGTTCCATCCTGATTCCATGGGTCGACGGACCGGAGTGGGAAATCAGTCCTGACTTCGTCTCGCACGTAAAAAAAGCCGCCAGCGTAAATCGCCCCGTCGTGCTGATCTGCCGTTCCGGTCGCCGTTCAGTGGATGCGGGACTGGCGCTGGAAAAAGCCGGGCTTCTGGATGTGTATAACGTGCTGCATGGTTTTGAAGGCGACCTGGATGAAGAACATCACCGTAATTCCCACAACGGCTGGCGTTTCGACGGCCTGCCATGGGCGCAGACTTGACCACTATAATTTTTGGAAAAAAACGCATGAATACGCTAGTCCCGGATTTTACCGAAGCAGAGCAAAAGCTTGTCACCACAGAACTGTTCCAGCGTTACGGCAAGCTGGTTCCCATGCAATTGGCGGACAGCGAGTTGCAGCTCGATCCACTCTCTACACATCTGACTTTGTGCCCCACGCTGTACTGGACAGAGCGCGGCGCACAGTTTGTCATATGTAAAATTGCTGACGGACGTTATCGCTGTCAGTTTTTTTATTCCGAAGCCGATCAATATGGCACCGGCAAAGACGAATATCAGGATCTGCAGGCATGCGTTGTGACGCTATTGCAGGTGCAATCCGATCACGAGCGTCAGCTGGCCGACACTTCCAGCAGCGCTACCGCAGCCAATCTTGACGACGAATACCACGGGCCGCTGGTGATCTGAACTCAAGCCGCACCCGCGTACAGTATGTTCTTGGCCTGCCTGATGAGGTTAAGATTGAACCGGTCCGGCGGAGCGACTTCGGCATTGCTTTTCCTGTGGCCTGTGACGATGCGGGCATCGAATTCTGCTGCATGCAGGTGAGAGGCGTCGTCTTCCGGCACGATGGCACGCAATTCACTCCGGTAGCCGTAACGCTCGCGTAACTGGCGAGCCGTTGCGTATCCCTGGCTTTCGGTGTGCCGGTCAAATTCGATGGCGATTACCGTGAAGTCATCGATGTCCTGTGCTATCGATTCGGCCTGTTCTGCCGCCGACAGCCAGATGCCGAGTGGCCAGCCGTGTTCATATTCACGGTGTATCAGTTCGGCACGGCGAGCGTGCCAAACCGAAAGCGGTACCAGCAGGGGGCCGACCGGTAATTTTATATTATGCGGTGTATCGCCACGGGCGAACTTCAGCGTCTTCCATTCGTCAATCACGATGCGGTCATTCTTGATCAGCTTAAACATTGCATTGCCTCCTTTTGAGTTAACTACAACTTGCAGGGAGGCAGTCTAGCGATATTTTATATGTGTGTTAAATACTTGTTTGTTACTTCTAAATAGCTTTTTTATATATAGTGGAAATTTTCCAAGCGTCGTTCACGTTTAATTTCTCTGGGTTAAAATTCCCGCCGCTTGCGGCGTTTGTTGTCATCCCGAACGAAGTGAGGGATCTTAAGATTCCTCGCCATGCTCGGAATGACAGGGAATACCCCGTTACTTGCGGCTGGGTACTTTAAGGTCGGCAGTATCATACCGTCAGCCGACGGTAAATCTCAGCGACCTTGAGCGGCAGGGTTCGCACCTCATCGATCACCATGGAATGTGCCGGGCCATACAGGCGCGGCAGATAGTCGCGCCCCTCGCTGTCCAGCGTGATGCCGAAGGGATGGATGCCGGCGCGGCGCGCCTCGTTCAGCGCCTGCCGGGTATCCTCGATGCCGTATTCGCCGCGATAGTTGTCGTTATAATCCTCAGGTCTGCCATCGGACAGTGTGATCAAGAGACGTGTTTTAGCATCCGTTGCGTGCAGCAACTGCGTCACATGGCGGACGGCAAAGCCCATGCGGGTGTAGTCCTGAGGACGTATGCCGCTGATGCGCGCCCTGACCGTCTCGCCATAAGGTTCGTCGAAACGCTTGATGCGGAAAAGCTCGCATTTCTTGCGCGTCATCCCTGAAAAGCCGTAAATCGCGTAGCGGTCTCCCAGCGCTTCCAGCGCTTCAGACATCAGGATCAGCGCCTCTCTTTCTGCATCGTTCACCCAGCCCTTGGTCGATCCGCTCATGTCGACCAGAAATGCGGCCGCGATATTGCGCTCCGCCCGGTGCAGGCGTGCGTAAACAAGCTCGTTCATCTCGCTGCCGTTCTGCATATCTGACAATGCTTCGACCAGTGCATCGAGATCGACATGCTCACCTTGTGACTGGCGCTTGAGCAGGCGATCTTCGTCGCGCATCCCTTCGAAAGTTCTCCGAACCTGCCGTACCAGGGGGCCATATTTGACCAGCGTTGCTGCTGCAAAATCGTCTTTGACCTGTGGCACATCCTTCTCGCGCATCACACACCAGTTCTTGCGGTAGCTGCTGCGTCGGAAGTCCCATTCAGGATACAGGATGGCGCCTTCCTCGTGATAAGTACCTTGCCATACCTGATCGGGGTTTTTTTGCGTTGCCAGATAAAGCTTGGGATCGTATTCGCCGGGGCCTGCGGCCACCAGATATTCGGGCGGAATCTCGCCGAAATCCAGCAGTATGGAACTTAACAACTGGCGCACATCGTCCGGAGGGGCGACAGGCACATCGTCGAGTACGAGCTCCATTGCGCCACCTGATTGATCCTCGCCTTTTTTCAGATCGAAGCGCGCCGCTGTTTCTTCACGCTCACGCGTCCCTAACGCTTCCGCCAACTCGGAAAGCCGCACGCGCAGCAGCGCCTTTTCCTTTTTTATGCGGGATTTGACGGCATCAGGGCGTAATTCGCATTGATAACAAACGGCGGGAGGCTGTTCAAGCAGCAGTGCCCCGGGAAGCAGCACAAGACTGTCGTGGCTGGTGGCATGTGGATTTGACAGTCGTTCTGAAAATTTCTGCCACGGGGCAGGGCGCGCAGTTTCCTGCTGTCTGAGATAATTCATCTCGCGTGCAAGCCCGGGCAACTCCCGAGCAATACAGAATTCCAGCCGCAGAGTTTCAAGATAATTGAAACAGGAAAGTGCGCGGTCAAAGTCGGCAAAGGCTGCCAGTGCATCGTCAAGCAGCACGCGCATCGTGCCGTAATGGCCTTGTGCCCACAGCATGGATACCTGCGCCTTGCACAGGATGAAATTATCGGCCGCGCTTTCCATGCGGGCCACCACGCCGGGAAGATGCAGTGTCTCACCGTCCGTCCAGGCATATCGATCTTCGCCCTCATCGAGCAGAAGACGCCTGCCGGACAGGCCGCGGGCAAAGGTGAGCAGAATGCCGCGCACATCCTCAAGTACCAGGCCATCGTTATGCGAATGGCGCAGTTCAAGGTAGCTGTCCACAGTACGCAAGATGGCAACGGCAGCCTGCAGACCGTTGCGGTCATGCGCGTCAAGCGCCTGCATCAGCCAGGCCTCGATCAGGCGACGCTCCATGCGTTTTGCTAGCTGTGGCGCCTGATACACGAAAAGGGTGGCGATCTGCACATGTGCGGCACAAAGCCGTTGGGTCCATCCCAGAATGAAAGCCTGATCACGCTGATCCAGCGCTGCAATATCGCGGGCTAGGCCGCTGACGTCCTTCATGGAAAATTCGACTTCGAGCCAGAGTTCAAGTTGGCTTTGTATCTGCTCGAAAGCGCGGCCCATTAACGTGGAGCTCGCGGAAGCGTTCGTTTGCCTGGCTTCGCCCCCCTCGCTACGCTCTCCCCTCCGGGATAACCTGCGACTTGCCCGCTTGCGGGCTTAGTCGACTGGCTAGTTGTTTCACCAGAGGATTGAGGTGAGGGAGGCATGGCGAATTTGCGAGTTATTGGCCTGCTGAGCAATACTACTGCGTAAATCATTTGCATTGTCAGGGGTGGCATAATCGTAATGCCCATCAGAACAGTGAGGCTGAGAGTTCCCCAACTGCGGTGAGCGTATCAGCATCATCGGTCAAGGCCTGGGCGATGGCGCTGCGGCAGGCAGCAGCGGGGGTGAGTCCTGCCGATATGAGTTGGGCGGCATGCACCAGCAGTCTGGTGCTTGCACCTTCTTCGAGGCCATTGTCCTTGAGATTGCGCGTCATTGCGGCGAACTTCACCAGCCTCGCAGCAATCTCAGGCGCAATGCCGGATTCGCGCACCACGATGCCCGCCTCGGTTATGGCATCCGGGTAATCGAATTCACACGCGACGAAACGCTGGCGTGTACTCTGTTTGAGTTCTTTGAGCACGCTCTGGTAACCGGGATTGTAGGATACCACCAGCATGAAGTCGTCAGGTGCATGCACCACTTCGCCGCGTTTTTCGATCGTCAAAATACGACGCCCGTCCGCCAGCGGGTGGATCACCACCATGGTATCCTTGCGTGCCTCGACGACTTCATCCAGATAGCAGATCGCACCGCTGCGCACCGCCGCAACCAGCGGGCCATCCATCCAGACGGTCTGCCCGCCGATGACAAGATAACGACCCACAAGATCCGATGCGGTCAGATCATCATGACAGGCAACCGTCACCAGCGGGCGATTCAGGCGCCATGCCATGTATTCGACAAAACGCGTTTTGCCGCAACCGGTCGGGCCCTTGAGCAGCATCGGCAGACGGTGCCTGTAAGCTGCCTCGAACAGTTCCACCTCGTCGCCGGTAGGCTGATAAAATGGCTTTTCCGCGATACGTTGCGGCGCGAGGGTGACGAGTTTATCGGGTGTCGGCATGCTCAACTGCCCGGGTTAATTTCATCAACCAGATCGTCCTCATGCTGCGCCTTGATTGCAGCGGCCTCAAGTTCGAGTCGCATGCGCGAGTCCTGAACCTGCTTGCGGCGAACGAGCAGGGCGTCTTCACTCATCTTGATGGTTTCCTCGCCAAACAATACCTGACGCAGGAAACGGAAACCGAACTGCATCAACACATCGTCAGAAGTCCATGTTGCGCGCTCTTCGTCAGAAATGTCATAAAGCATATTGAATGAGTCGCTGAGCACGAATTCGCGGAAGCGGTCGATATCGTAGCAGGCCATGAAAAACAGCTGCAGGCTGCGTTTTGAAGGCTTGCCGATAGACGGGCCGGATGATTTTTTCTTCAGGATCAGTTGGCGCCATCCGCGCGAGGCTTCGTCGTAGGGTTCGATGCCTTGTTCCGTGCGGTATTCGTCTATGGTGAGCGAGCGGGGTTCCAGGTGGCCCAGGCAGTGATCTTCCTTGACCAGCGCATAGGCGTTGCGGTCTACAAATTCGTCCTGTCTGCGCAGGGACAGCAGCGCTACAGGGTAATAGCGGCAGGCGGTAGGGCGATCTTCGTAAACGCTGCAACCCTCATCGGTCATGAACTGGCAGGCGGTGCCATTTTCAACCGGCTTGAGTTTCACCCCGGCAATGCTGTTCATTTCCATTTCAAAGGGGAAGGTAAAATGTTCCAGAAATTCGGTGGAAGTGATAGCCAGCCTGTTTTTCAGGCGCACGATGTCGTAAGGCGTGAGGCTGATGTCGATCGATTTGCAGCAGGCGTTGAAACATCCGATGCCTTTATGGCAACTGAACTGGATGGTCTTGTTGCCTTCGAACATTTCCGGCATGACCGGACTGGTAGGATACGGGTTGGTGTTATCGCTGGTTTGATTCATTTGTTCTTTCCTGACTAACGGGCATGGTAAAGATGCCAACTTAAAATAGAAAAACTCGCCATGCCCGTTTCCCTCACCTCAATCCTCTCCCGGAGGGAGAGGAGACAAGCGAGTCGCTACGCGAGTTTTACGTTAATATGTGCCAAAAAGAAAGAGGGCGCCTGAGAGTTCGTGAACGAACCCCACAGGCACCCGTCTTCACATCATGCTACTAGTGCGGTACAGCCGGCTTGAACAGCTTGGACTTGTCGACCAGGTCGACATGCTTGCGCTTGAAGCAGGTCCATTTTTTGGTATTTTTATTGTAAATGGAATTTACAAAGCAGTGCCAGTTTTTCTCATCGACAAAGTTCTTGTCGGTGCGATAGTAGAAGCCCGGATAACGGGATTCTTCACGGAACTGGATGTGCTTCATGTGCGCTTCCGCAGTGATAATGCGGTGGTAGTTTTCCCAGGCACGCAGCAACTCATGAAGGTCTTTTGCACGCATTTTTTCTGCGTCTTCCTTGAGCATTTCCAGCTTTTCTTCGGCAACAGCCAGCATCTTGTCGTTGGTGTTGTAGTAAGTCGCAACGCCCGCTACATATTCGTCCATGATCTTCTGCAAACGCATTTGCAGCATCTTGGGCGTGATGTAATGCGGATTGACGTCGATTGCAGTGGTGTAGTCCTTGTGCTCCAGGAAGGTGCGCACCGGCTTGTAGATTTCCTCGGCCAATTGCTCCGGCGTCACGTCAAACTCAGGCTTCCAGTCCTTGTTATCCAGTGCATACTTGATCATCGCCTTGGAAGCTAAGCGACCTTCGGTGTGCGAACCCGAGGAAAACTTGTGGCCGGACGCGCCCACGCCATCGCCTGCGGTAAACAGACCCTTGACGGTGGTCATCGAACGGTAGCCCCAGTTCCAGCCTTTGGGCAGGTGGGCCGGGATTTTGTCCTTTTCTTCGTGCTCTTCGTCGGTAGGCGCGCCAAGATCTTCGGGACCGGATACCCAGATACCGCAGCAACCGGAGTGTGATCCCAGCAGGTAGGGTTCGGTCGGCATCAGTTCAGAATTCTTCTTCTCAGGCTCGATGTTTTCACCGACCCAGATGCCGCACTGGCCGATGCACATGTCCAGAAAGTCTTCCCAGGCTTCGGCTTCCAGGTGTTTGACTTCCTTGGGTGAGAGTGTCTCGCGCAGTTTTGCGAGTGCCGTGACGGTGTCCATGTAAATCGGGCCGCGGCCTTCCTTCATTTCTTTGAGCATCAGGTGGTTGCGCAGGCACGATGCAGGGACGGCAGCCTGCCCATAAGGAGGATAGTCGTTGAGCATTTCCTTGTTCTTTACCATGTAGTCTTCGCCATAAGCATTGGTAGCCTTGGCTTTGAACAACAGGAACCATGCGCCGACCGGGCCGTAACCGTCCTTGAAGCGGGCAGGCACGAAACGATTTTCCATCATGGTCATTTCGGCACCGGCTTCGGCGGCCATCGCATAAGTGGAACCAGCGTTCCAGACCGGATACCAGGCGCGGCCGGAACCTTCACCGACCGAACGTGGACGGAACAGATTCACGCAACCGCCGGCGGCAAGCATGATGGATTTGGCTTTATAAATATGGATGGTGTTGTCGCGTACCGAGAAGCCGACAGCACCCGCGATGCGGCTCGGATCGTTCTTGTCGTTGATCAGCTTGACGATGAAGATGCGCTCTTCGATACGGTCGAGTCCGAGGGCTTTCTTGGCAGCTTCGGCGACGATCCACTTGTAGGATTCGCCATTGATCATGATCTGCCATTTGCCGGAACGCACCGGTTTTCCGCCATCCTTCAAGGTGGGCAGGCCTTCCTTGATGGATTCGGCGCCGTCATGGCGCACGCCTTCCGAGTCGGTCTTCCAGATCGGCAGGCCCCATTCTTCGAACAGATGTACCGAATCATCGACGTTGCGGCCGAGATCGTAGGCCAGATCGTCGCGCGTAATGCCCATCAGATCGTTCGAGACCATGCGCGCGTAATCGGCAGGGTCCTGCTCCGTGCCGATGTAGGTGTTGATTGCGGAAAGTCCCTGAGCTACGGCGCCGGAGCGATCCATCGCAGCCTTGTCGACCAGTTTGATTTTAAGATCGACGCCGGATTCGGCCTTGACAGCCTCGGCCCAGCGCATCATTTCGTAAGCGGCACCGCAACACGCCATGCCACCGCCGATCAGAAGAATATCCAGTTCTTCCTGAACAATTCTTGGATTACCAAAAGTTCCTTCAGACATTTTCACTTACTCCCTGTTTGTTATGATTCTAAGTCGGGTCAATGCCGCCAAGGCATTGATGGAACTACTAAACATTATCTAAGGCTTGAAAGAACTAAGCCTAAGATTCTGTTTATCCCACGGAACACAGCGATGTACTGCTTTATTCCGGCATGAAAACCCGACTTACCGGCGGATCAGCTCTTCAGGACGGCCTGCGCGATAACCGCCCATCACGTCTCTGGTAAATACCCCCGGGGACGTCAGATCGGCCATTTTTGGCATCGGTTTGCTGCCGTAAGGATCGATAGAGCCCTCGCTCGTGGTGCGGATAGGGAATTTGAAACGCTTGAGCGTGCCGTTTCTGAATTTGATCGTCCACATGATCGAATCGGAACCGCGCATCGGTTGCACCGATCCACCCAGCGGGACGATGTCGGCATAATGACGAACTTCGATTGCATTCTGCGGGCAGATCTTGACGCATGAATAGCATTCCCAGCATTGCTCAGGCTCCTGATTGTAAGCTTTCATGGCATGGCCGGTTGCTGAACCATCCTTGTCCAGCATCATCAGGTCGTGTGGGCAAATATACATGCAGGCGGTCTTGTCCTGACCCTTGCAGCCGTCACATTTTTCGGTACGTACGAATGTTGGCAATTTCAATACTCCTTTGAAAAATCAAACACAAATATCCACACGATGCGTGGAACCCCCATAGAACTCCTGAGCAAGTGATAGTGCATTGCGCGTACTGTCCGACCGTACACCTTGCAAAGCTTGTTCAGGGATTCCTGATCATCAGCGTCCGGAATGACCGCTGAGTTTTACTTCTACTTTCTCATCATCGGCAAGGCCGGCGTAGTAGCCGCGCAGCACTTCCAGCACTTCTGGGCGGCTGAACTCAGCCGGAACCTCGGCATTTTCCGAGAGCATCTTGCGCAGTTTGGTGCCGGATAACAACAGACGGTCGCCCCCTTCGTGCGGGCAGGTACGCGCGGAGGCCATGCCGCCGCACTTGTAACACCAGAAGGTCCAGTCTATCTTGAGCGCCTGGGTCTCCAGCGCATCCTTGGGGATTTTGTCGAAAATGTGATGCGCATCGAAAGGGCCGTAATAGTTGCCGACACCGGCGTGATCGCGACCGACGATCAGGTGTGAGCAGCCGTAGTTCTGGCGGAACAGCGCGTGCAACAGCGCTTCTCTGGGGCCTGCGTAGCGCATGTCCAGCGGATAGCCGGCCTGTATCACGGTGTTGGGTACGAAATAATTTTCGATCAGTGTGGAAATGGCATCGGTTCTGACTTCGGCGGGAATGTCACCCGGCTTGAGATTGCCGAGCAGGGAATGAATCAGTACGCCATCGCAGATTTCTATCGCTACTTTGGCCAGATATTCGTGCGAGCGGTGCATCGGATTGCGAGTCTGAAACGCCGCTACCTTGCTCCAGTTCATGGTTTCAAACAATTCTCGTGTCTCGCGCGGCGACATGAACTGCTTACCATATTTTTTGTCGAAACCGCCCTGGGAAAGAACTTTGAGCGGACCCGCAAGATTGACATCGCCTTGTTCCATCACCATTTTCACGCCCGGATGTTCGGGGTCGGTCGTGCCAAAGACGGTTGCGCACTCGTGTGCCTTGTCGATGGTGTATTTTTCGGTGATGCGCATGGTCGCCAGGATGCTGCCATCATCCGGATCGAGCAGGGCAATGTTGCTGCCGGTTTTGATCTGATCTGCGCGAGCGTTGTCGATGGAAAGGGTAATGGGGATAGGCCAGAACAGGCCGTTGGCCATTTTCATCCCGGCGCAAACGCCCTGCCAGTCGGTATAGGACATGAAGCCATCAAGCGGGGTGAAGCCGCCTATGCCCATCATGACAAGGTCGCCCTTCTCCCGAGAACTGACGGTAATCTGAGGTAACGAACGCGCATGTTCCAGTTCGTCAGCGAGCTCAGTCCCTTGTAGCAACAGGGGATTTAGATCGTCCCCACCATGCGGTTTGACCAGTGCCATCCTATTTACCCCTCCCAATCATAATTGGACTGCGGAAATGAATATACTATTTAAAACGCGATTCAGGCCGCGGGACGGTCTGATTTTCTAGTGACGCATGCTATGGCTTTTTTCAGTATATCGCGACCCCTCTTACGGGTTATAGGCTGATAGCTCATCACGGCTATGGATGGACGGGCTCTCCATTGGGCATAATGGCATCCCTTTGAAAAGGTTCATTTTGTAGTCTTTGAAACTTTGCATGTTTCACGGATGCTGTTGATTTTCCGTGATCTGTGCAGATTTATGTAAAGATATTTATCAGGCTGTTATGATTATCCCCTCGCAGCATACTGACAGGACGTCAGAATGATTTTAATCGGGCGTTCGATTGCCAGCAGAATTTTTACCAGCGGAACCTTGAATGAAAACCCATAATCACGGCGACTCCTCCAGTACCATTTCACCTCTGCATGACCCCCTGGCGCCGCCGGTCGCTGATGCGACGACTGAAGTCCGCAATACCACCTGTTACATGTGCGCCTGCCGCTGTGGCATACGCGTGCATCTGCGTAACGGCGAGGTGCGCTACATAGACGGCAACCCCGATCATCCGCTGAATAACGGGGTGATTTGCGCCAAGGGTTCTTCCGGAATCATGAAGCAATATTCACCCGCACGGCTGACCAAACCGCTGCGGCGCAAACCCGGCACCGAGCGCGGAGCGGGTGATTTCGAGGAAATCAGCTGGGACGAGACTTTCGAGATACTTGAAAAACGACTGTCGCATCTGCGCGCCACCGATCCCAAGAAATTCGCCTTGTTTACCGGCCGCGATCAGATGCAAGCCCTGACCGGCATGTTCGCGCGTCAGTTCGGCACGCCCAACTACTCGGCGCATGGCGGTTTCTGTTCGGTGAATATGGCCGCCGGCATGATCTACACCATAGGCGGTTCGTTCTGGGAGTTCGGCGGCCCTGACCTTGATCGCTCCAAGCTGTTCATCATGATAGGCACGGCCGAAGATCATCACTCCAATCCGATGAAGGTGTCGCTGTCCAAGTTCAAGCGCGAAGGCGGCCGTTTCATTTCGATCAATCCGGTACGCACCGGCTATTCGGCGATTGCCGATGAGTGGGTGCCGATCCGCCCCGGCACCGATGGCGCGCTGATGCTGGCGCTGATACACGAGCTGATCGCGCTCGGCCTGTATGATCGTGAATTTCTGGTGCGTTATACCAACTCCGGCCAGCTGATCAATCTCGATGCGGAGCACGATGAGTTCGGCATGTTCGTGCGTACCGAGGTGCCCGAAGAGGAAGGATGCTACGACCCGCAAAACAAATTATGGTGGGATCGCAATACCAACAAGGCGGTGGTGACGCATACGGAGGGCGCTGATCCGTTTCTGCTGGGCGATTTCAAATTGTCTGACGGCGTACCGGTCAAGCCGGCCTTTCAGTTGTTGAAGGAGCGGGTAGAGGAGTACACGCCGGAATGGGCAGCGCAGATTACCGGTATTCCGAGCGATACCATCCGCCGTCTGGCGCATGAAATGGGCATCACGGCTCGCGACCAGAAGATCGAATTGCCGATTGCCTGGACCGATTCCTGGGGCAGGGAGCACGACTCCGTGATCGGCAACCCGGTTTCGTTCCATGCGATGCGGGGTCTTGCGGCACACTCCAACGGCTTTCAGACGATACGCGCGCTGTCTATCCTGATGACTTTGCTGGGCACCATCGATCGTCCGGGCGGTTTCCGCCACAAGACGCCGTTCCCGCGTCCGATCCCGCCCTGTGCGCGTACCCCGAATACCCCGCTGGCGGTCAAGCCCAACACGCCGCTCGACGGCATGCCGCTGGGCTGGCCAGCCGATCCCGACGATCTGTTCGTCAATCCGGACGGTACGCCGGTGCGTATCGACAAGGCTTTTTCGTGGGAGCATCCTTTATCCGTGCACGGACTGATGCACAACGTCATCACCAACGCCTGGCGCGGCGATCCGTACAAGATCGACACGCTGCTCTTGTTCATGGCGAACATGGCGTGGAACTCGACTATGAACACCACGGAGGTGCGCACCATGCTCACCGACAAGGAGGAGGATGGTGAGTACAAGATTCCGTTCATCGTGGTATGCGATGCATTCCACTCCGAAACCACCGCGTTTGCCGATCTGATACTGCCGGATACCACTTATCTTGAACGTCATGACGTGATGTCGATGCTCGATCGTCCGATTTCGGAATTCGACGGTCCGGTCGATTCGGTGCGCATTCCGGTATTGCCGCCGACGGGAGAGTGCAAGCCTTTCCAGGAAGTGCTGATCGAGCTTGGCACACGCCTGAAGCTGCCTGCTTTTGTCACCAAGGAAGGATCGCGTAAGTTCCGCGACTATCCCGATTTTATCGTCAACTGGGAGACCGAGCCCGGTTCCGGTATCGGTTTTCTGTCCGGCTGGCGCGGCAAGGGTGGCGAAAAATCCATGCGCGGCGAGCCGAACCCGAATCAGTGGGAGATGTACGCCAAGAATAACTGCATCCACCATCACAAGTTGCCGAAGTCCTATCAGTACATGCGCAACTGGAACAAGGGCTATCTGGAATGGTCGCAGCGCAATCGCATCACGCGCTATGCCGAACCTATCCTGATCCATCTTTATTCCGAGGTGTTGCAGAAATTCCGCCTGGCCGCACAAGGCAAGGGCATCACGCGCAAGCCGCCCAGCGCTCTGGCCAAACGCGTCGAGACCTATTTCGATCCGCTGCCGTTCTATTATGAGCCGCTGGAAACGCAGGTCACCGACAAGCACAAGTATCCCCTGTCGGCACTGACGCAGCGCCCGATGGCGATGTACCACTCCTGGGATTCGCAGAATGCCTGGCTGCGCCAGATTCATGCCTATAACTACTTGAATATCAATTCAAAAACGGCGCAATCGGCGGGGATTGCCGACGGCGGCTGGATGTGGATCGAGTCGCAGTGGGGTAAGGTGCGTTGCATGGCACGCTACAGCGAGTCGGTAGAGCCCGGTACGGTGTGGACCTGGAATGCGATCGGCAAGGCGTCCGGTGCCTGGAATTTGTCGCCCGACGCGAATGAGTCGCAGCAGGGTTTCCTGCTGAATCATTTGATTTCCGAAGAGTTGCCGGCAACGGCTGACGGCAAGGTGTTTTCCAACTCCGATCCGATCACCGGACAGGCAGCCTGGTATGACGTGCGCGTGCGCATCTACAAGGCGGAGGAGGGCGAACCCGAGCAATCCTCACCTCAATTTGAACCTATGAAAAAATATCCCGGTATGAAGGAACATCCGAGTTTGCTTGCCTATTTTGGCGGCAAGTTGAAAGGGGGCACAAAGTGACCCAGCTTGCACTAGTGATCGATCTTAACGTGTGCGTGGGTTGCCACGCTTGCGTGACCAGCTGCAAGGAATGGAATACTTCCGGTTCGGCGGGGCCTCTGTGCGACGAGCGTCCCTATGAGGCAAATCCGACGGGAACGTTCTTCAATCGCGTGCAGACGTTCGAGATCGGCGAGTTTCCGAACACTGAAACACTGCATTTGCCCAAGTCCTGCCTGCATTGCGAAGATCCGCCCTGCGTGCCGGTATGCCCGACCGGCGCGTCATACAAGCGCAAGGAAGACGGCATCGTGCTGGTGGATTATGATAAATGCATAGGCTGCAAATATTGCACCTGGGCATGCCCGTACGGTGCGCGCGAGTTCGACGAGAAGGAAAAGGTGATGAAGAAG
>JAJXTL010000143.1 GCA_021783855.1 Pseudomonadota bacterium | reverse complement strand
CTCTTCATTGGTCAGCATAATTTTGGCAGCAACTCGCATTTTATTCTCCATTTCGCACGCACTGAGCGTTGGAGAGATATTGTCATTATAAGTTCCATAAAGAATGCAACACTACACTAGGAGGCCGGCACATGAAATCCAGGCAGCTTTGGGATTCTTTCCGCCATGAACTGAAGCAAGGCTCGGGTCCTCTGCGGTTGGTATTGGCGAGACGGATAGACCAGGTGAGTCTGCTGAGGCGGAATTTCCCAGTTTTGGAGTAATCGAATCAGGTCCCCCGTCTCGATCAAATCCTGGACAAGCCAAGCGGGAGCACTACCCAATCCTTTTCCCTCAAGAAAACACTCGCGCAAAGCGAGCGAGCTGTTCACGCGAAAGCGCCCCTTGGTCAGGACAATGACTTTCTCGGTATTGTTGGAAAATTCCAACCGGTTTCCGAAGGCTAACCCAGCAAAGCGAAAATACTCGTGTTGTGCCAAGTCCTCGGGCTTGTTGATCTTGGGGGCGCGTTCGACATACGCTCTCGTTGCAACCAGTACGCGTGGCGAAAACGCAATATTGCGGGCAATGACGTTGGGTGGGAGCTCACCTCCAAGCCGTATGGCCACGTCAACGCCCTCCTCAACGAGGTCAATCACGCGATCGTTGAGAATCAATTCGATTTCGATCTCGGGATATTTCGCCAGAAATTCGAGAATTAACGCGTTCAAACGTAACTCACCCAAGCCCACGGGCGCGTTTATCCGCAATGCACCGGCAACCCTATCCGTTTGCCCTCGGGCATCCGCCACGGCATCGGTATATTCCTCAATTATCCGCTTGCTTCGTTCGTAAAACCGCTTGCCTTCCTCGGTGAGCGTCAAACTGGTGGTTGTTCTTTCGAGCAGCCGAACCCGCAAGTGTCGCTCCAGCGCAGCAATCATCTTGCTCACAGTGGGCTGGCTGGTGTTTTCCTCTCGGGCGACTGCTGAAAAACTGCCTAATTCGACGGCGCGCGTGAAGAGTCGCATGCAATGCAGTGAGTCCAAGTCATTCTCTTATTGAATAAGTTATATTCGATAATACCGTCTTCTGTGGCAATTTGGAATGACATAGTATCTGCTCGGCCTCACTATCTCAATCTCATCAAGGAAACCACATGGACATCAGCACGCAAACACCCCTTAACAGCGCACATGTCGTTGTATTCGGCGGAAGCTCCGGAATTGGCTTGGCAACAGCGGTGGCTGCAAAAGCCAAAGGAGCAATTGTCACCCTTATAGGTCGAACGCCAGCAAAGCTTGAGGCTGCCGCCCGCAAAATAGGGGGCGCGCAAACGGCAATTGCCGATATTGCAGAACGAAAAAGCGTCGAGGCTGTATTTAACGGTATGACGCGGGTAGATCACCTTGTGATTACTGCCGGCAGCTTGCACGTGGGTAAGCTGGCCAATTCCGATCCGGATCAATTGCTCGTCGATATCCAACAACGTATCGCGGGGGCTGTTTATGCCATCAAGGCCGCGTTACCCTCAATGCCGCCAACCGGATCAATCGTGTTAATGGGCGGACAGTATTCGGACCGCCCCTCAGCCCATGGGGCTTCGATCACAGCGGCGGCAATTCGTGGTATAGAGGCGCTCGCGCGCTCACTCGCTCTCGAACTAAAGCCCATTCGCGTCAATGTCATCGCACCGGGCCTCATTGATACGTCACTGTTCGATGTTTTCGGCCCCGAAGGTCGGGCGGCGATATTCGCACAAGCGGCGGAACAATTGCCGGTCGGTCGAGTCGGGCGCGCGTGTGAAGTTGGAGAGGCGATCATCTTCCTGCTCAGTAACGGCTATATGAATGCCGAAGTCCTCCACATCGACGGCGGCGGTCGCTTCGTCTAATCGCCTCCGTGTCATTCCGAGCATGGCGATGAATCTTAAGATCCCTCACTTCGTTCGGGATGACAACAAACGCCGCAAGCGGCGTGGAATTTGACCCAGAGAACTTAAAAAAACGGAGTGATGCTGCCGATTTCCTGGGACAGCCGAAACGCTTACAAGGTCGAAAGCAGCACGCCCTCGCGCAGTTTTTTAAGCCGGTCGCGGAGTTCGACCGCCTTCTCGAATTCCAGATTCTTGGCGGCAGCCAGCATTTCCTTTTCCAATCTGCCGATTTCTTTTGCTATTTGCTTTTCGCTCATCGCCAGATATTTCGCCTGTTCCTGAGCCATTTTCTGGTTGCTGCGCGCATCGTCGAGTTCATACGTGCCCTCGATGATGTCCTTGATGCGCTTCTGCACGCCTTGCGGCGTGATGCCGTGCGCCAGATTGTGCGCCACCTGCTTGGTGCGGCGACGTTCAGTTTCATCCATCGCGTGGCGCATCGAGTTGGTGATCCGGTCGGCATACAGGATCGCCGTGCCGTGCAGATGTCGCGCCGCCCGGCCTATGGTCTGGATCAGCGAACGTTCCGAGCGCAAAAAACCTTCCTTGTCCGCGTCCAATATTGCGACCAGCGACACCTCGGGAATATCCAGCCCCTCGCGCAGCAAATTGATGCCGATCAGCACATCGAACATGCCCAGACGCAGATCGCGGATGATCTCGACGCGCTCGACCGTGTCGATGTCCGAATGCAGATAGCGCACCTTGATGCCGTGCTCGGACAGATATTCAGTCAGATCTTCCGACATGCGCTTGGTTAACGTGGTGACCAGCACGCGCTCCCCCGCCTTGATGCGCAGCGAAATTTCCGACATCAGATCGTCGACCTGATTGATGGCCGGACGCACGATGATGACCGGATCGACCAGACCGGTGGGGCGCACCACCTGCTCGACCACCTGTCCTGCATGTTCGGCTTCATACACCGAGGGCGTTGCGGAGACGAAGATACTCTGACGCATGATGTGCTCGAATTCGTCGAAACGCAGCGGGCGGTTATCCATCGCGGACGGCAGGCGGAAGCCGTACTCAACCAGATTCTCCTTGCGCGCCCGGTCGCCCTTGTACATCGCGCCCACCTGCGGCACCATCACATGGCTCTCATCGAGAAACATCAGCGCGTTGGGCGGCAGATAGTCCAGCAGCGTCGGCGGCGGATCGCCCGCCTTTCTGCCCGACAAATGCCTTGAATAATTTTCAATCCCCTTGGTAAAACCGATTTCGGTGAGCATTTCCAGATCGTGGCGGGTGCGCTGTTCGATGCGCTGCGCCTCGATCAACTTGTTTTCCTTCACATAAAACGCGATGCGCTCGGCCAGCTCCAGCTTGATGGTCTCGATCGCCGATAGCACGGTCGCGCGCGGCGTGACGTAATGGCTGGAAGGATACACCGTATAGCGCGGCACTTTCTGCTGGATATGGCCGGTCAACGGATCGAACAATGAAAGCGTCTCCACCTCGTCGTCGAACAGCGTGATGCGCAGCGCCTGCTCGCTGCTCTCGGCCGGGAACACGTCGATCACGTCTCCCCTGACGCGAAAGCGGCCGCGCGTAAAATCGATGTCGTTGCGCTCGTACTGCATCTCGATCAGGCGTTTGATCACCTCGCGCTGGTGCATTTTTTCGTTGTGGCGCAGATGCAAGATCATGCCGTGATAATCCACCGGGTCGCCGATACCGTAAATCGCCGACACGGTCGCGACGATGATGCAGTCTTCCCTTTCCAGCAGCGCCTTGGTGGCGGAGAGCCGCATCTGCTCGATCTGCTCGTTGATCGCCGAATCCTTCTCGATGAACACGTCGCGCGAAGGCACATAGGCCTCGGGCTGGTAATAATCGTAGTAGGAGACGAAATATTCCACCGCATTTTCGGGGAAAAAATCGCGCAACTCGGAATACAGTTGCGCCGCCAGCGTCTTGTTCGGCGCCATCACCATCGCAGGCCTGCCGCAGCGCGCGATCACATTGGCCATGGTATAGGTCTTACCGGAGCCGGTCACCCCCAGCAGCGTCTGGAATGCCAGCCCATCGTTGATACCCTCGACTAATTGATCGATCGCCGTCGGCTGATCGCCGGCAGGCTCGAAAGGCTGATGCAATCGGTAAGGACTGTTCGGGAAGGTTTTGATGTTCATCGTATCATTTGCCGGGCGGCGACATTCACCGCAAGCGACGCATGATAAACACTACACTGCTGCTATTCAAGCGTCCCGCTTTTCCCCGGCAATTATGTTACCGTGAAAGTCGCGAAGCGATTCGTTTGTTTGGCTTCGCCCCCCTCGCTGCGCTCTCCCCTCCGGGAGATAACCAGCGACTTGGCTGCCGTCTTTTGGCAGCTTAGTCGAATGGCTAGTTGTTCCATCAGGGTTTGGGTGAGGGAGCCGACCGGCGCAAGCACTTTCATGCTTAGGGGTGGAGCTTGCGCCATGTTTGTCAGCGGTTCAGCCCGGCAATCGCGCCGGCGATACCGGACAACGGCAAGGTTTTGATGACCGCGCCGCGCTTGACCGCCTCCTTGGGCATGCCGTATACCACGCAACTCTGCTCGTCCTGCCCGATGGTCAGCGCGCCCTCGTTGCGCATCTCCAGCAATCCCACCGCGCCGTCGTCGCCCATGCCGGTCATGATGATGCCCAGCGCATTTTTCCCCGCACATTTGGCGACCGAACGGAACAGCACATCCACCGAGGGACGATGGCGACTCACCGGCGGCCCGTCCACGATATCCACATGATATTGCGATCCGTTGCGTTTCAATAACATGTGCCGTCCGCCCGGCGCGATCAGCGCGCGCCCCGGCAGCACGCGGTCGCCGGTCTTGGCTTCTCTCACCTCGATTTTGCACAGACTGTTGAGTCGCTCGGCGAACGCACCGGTGAATTTTTCCGGCATGTGCTGCACGATCACGATACCCGGGCACACCTGCGGCAAGGCGGTGAGCACCACTTCCAGCGCCTGCGTGCCGCCGGTGGAAGTGCCGATCGCCACCACCCGCTCGGTGGTTTCCAGCATGGCATGCGTGGTCGCGGACAGAATCGCATCGGCGGACAGCTTGGGCGGCACCGCCCCCGGGGGCAACCCAGCCCCGCTGGACGGCTGCGCCGACGGCATACGGATTTTCGGCACCAGCTTGCCCGGATTGGCCTGTGCTGCCGCCTTGATGATGCTGATCAGATCGTCGGACGACTCTTCCAGGAAACCCTTCAGACCCATCTTGGGTTTGTTGACAATGCTGAATGCGCCCGCCTCCAGCGCCTGTATCGTAGTCGCCGCCCCCTTCTCGGTCAGGGTAGAGCAGATCAGCACCGGGGTCGGACGCTCGCTCATGATCTTTTTCAGGAAGGTGATGCCATCCATGCGCGGCATCTCCACGTCCAGCACGATCACGTCCGGCCAGTCCTTCTTCATGCGTTCCATCGCAAAAACCGGATCGGCAGCCGCACCGATCAACTCGATGGAAGGATCTTTTGCCAGCGCGGCCGACAACACCTGACGCACCACGGCCGAATCATCGACAATCAAGACTTTTATTGTGCGCATATCTGTTTATTCCCCTCAGTTTGCGGCGCCTGATGGCGTACCCACACATGGCCGTTCCAAATGTCAAAAAATATGTTGCGGTGTCCGTCGCCGCCCATGTGTTCGGAACACACCTCAAAACCATGCTGCTGCATCAACTGCCTTGCCATCTCGACGTTCTTCGCGCCGATATGCGCCTCGCCGACCCGCTTTTGTGCGGAGAACATATGACCGCCGCCGAACAGCTTGACCTGATACTCGCAAGGGTGCGTGCCGTTATGGCGAATTTCACGCAGCATCAGCGCGATCGCCTCATCACCATAACGCCCGTCCAGCTCCTCGCGCCTGCCGCCCGGACGTCCGGGCAACATGTAATGACACATTCCGCCCACCCGCAGCACCGGATGCCACATCACCACCGCCACACAGGAACCCAGCAGGGTGCGGATGCGGGTATCCTGATCGCCGAAATAAATCTCGCCCGGCTGCAGAAAAATTTCGATCAAATGAGCAGGTTTGGCAGTAGCTATGATCTTACTCCGGTTTACGATAAACGGCCGGCAGCACCGGTTTCAATACCTCGCTCACGCCGTTGAGACTCTCCGAATGCCCGACCAGAAAATATCCGCCGGGACGCAAAAAAGGCAACAGTCTGGATACGACCTGACGCTTGGTGTCCGGATCGAAATAAATCATCACATTGCGTAAAAAGATCACGTCGAATAGTCCCAGACCGGATGCCGTCTCGGTCAGGTTATGCGACATGAAACGGATGCGCTCGCGCAAAAACGGTTCGATCTGCATGGTGCCTTCATCCTCGCCTACCCCTTTGAGGCAGTAACGGTTCAGATAGGGCCTGGGCACTTCCGGAATACGCACGGCAGGATACACACCGTTGCGCGCCTTTTCCAGAATTTGCGTGCTGATGTCCGAGGCCACCAGCTCCCACGGCTCGTTGCCCAGCATATCATCGAGCATCATCGCGATGCTGTAGGGTTCTTCCCCGCTGGAACAGGCGGCGCTCCAGATACGCATACCGCGCCCCACCTTGCGCTCGGCGATGACCTTGTCACGCAGAAAGTCGAAATGCTTGGGTTCCCTGAAAAAGTGCGTCTCATTGGTGGTCAGCGAATCGACCGCCACCTGCAACTCGGGCTTGCCGGTCACCGAGGTAATCAAGCGCAAATAATCGCCGTAATTCGTCATATTATGATGCCGCAAACGCTTGGCCAGACGACTGGCAACCAGCTGCTTCTTGGCATCCGACAGACTGATACCCGCAATGCGGTAGATCAGCTCGCGAAACTGCACAAACTCCCTGTCGTGCAACACGACGTTGACTCCCGGCGCAATTTGACTTTGCATCTTACCCTCCAAAAATTTTTTAACTCAAGGTGACAACAACCTGTCCCGCACGATGGCTGTTCAGGATTTAAAGACCTGCCAATTACAGGTTAACCTTGAAAAACCCCATCAGATCCTGCAACTGAGTAGCCTGCCCGTTCATCTCTTCGGCGGTCGCCGCCAACTCTTCCGATGAGCTGGCGTTCTGCTGG
>JAJXTL010000020.1 GCA_021783855.1 Pseudomonadota bacterium | reverse complement strand
ACGGCCCGGGTATCAGCCCGCAGAACAGCCCCACCGCGACCCCTCCCGCCACAGAACGGCGATGCAGACGCCACAGAGCAGGCCTTTGCAACCACTTGCCAAACGGCCTGAGCCAGCGGTTGTCTTTCACGGTTTCGTGATTCGGCAGTAATTTTTCTAATAAATTTCTCATGGCGGCATTCTACGCAAAATCCCCGTCGAAAATCGATCCGTGTATTGGCACCCTGTTTTACAGCGTTATATAGTCTGCAAAACAGGGTTTGAAATCACCGAATTTTCGACATAATGCCTGCTGCACCTGATTCGGCGGTAAGCTATGCCGCATGGTTCTCTTCACGATATTTTTTACTTTAGGCGTATGGCTGCTGCAACAGCAGGCCGCACTGCCGCCCTTTGCCTGGGCGTGGCTGCTGACAGCCCTTCCGCTGATCCACCCCCTCTCCCGTTGGCGGAAAAGGGCCAGGGAGAGGGGTGTTAAGAAAGAAAACAGCGTTGAGTATCTCCTTGCCCTGTCAGCCCGCACACTGCTGATCGCGGCTTTCGCCTGCGGCGCCGGATTTTACTGGTCTGCCTGGCAGGGCGAACAGCGGCTGGCCGTCAATCTGCCTGACAACTGGCAGGGGCGCGACGTTGGCGTAATTGGTGTGGTTGCCGAATTGCCGCACATCACCGAACGCGGTCAGCGCTTCAGTTTCACCGTCGAAAAAACGCTCACACCCGGCGTCAGCGTACCGCAACACATCTACCTTTCAACCTACTCAGCCCCAAAAAACCCGCCTCAGACTGTACATGCCGGTGAGCGCTGGCAATTTACCGTGCGCCTGAAACAACCGCATGGCAGCAGCAATCCGCATGGTTTCGATTTTGAACTGTGGGCGCTGGAAAACAATGTGCGCGCAGTCGGATACGTGAATAACCGGGGCGATAATGTTCGTCTGGACGCACTTGCAGGCGGATTTTCCTACCGCATTGAGTTGTGGCGCGAAGCGATTCGCGACAAATTTACCGCCACGCTGGGCAGCGCGCCCTACACCGGCATATTGACTGCGCTTGCCGTAGGCGATCAGGACAGCATCTCGCAGGCGCAATGGCAGCTATTCAGGCGCACCGGCGCGATCCACCTGATGAGCATTTCAGGCCTGCACATTACCATGCTCTCCGGCATGGGATTTGTACTCATCTACTGGCTGTGGCGGCGCAACGAGCGACTTACCCTGTGGCTGCCGGCAAGAAAAGCCGCCGCAATCGCCGCATTCACGGTGGCTTATAGCTACGCACTGCTGGCAGGCTTTGGCGTACCGGCACAGCGCACCGTATTCATGGTCGCGGCCGTCGCCTGCGCCCTCTGGCTAAACCGCAATTTCTCACTCGGGCAGATACTCGGCATCGCAATCCTGGGCGTGTTGATTCCCGATCCCTGGGCGGTGCTCTCCCCCGGTTTCTGGCTGTCGTTCGGCGCGGTGGCGCTCATCCTGTACACAACCTCCCACCGCATCGGACGCAGGGATAGTGACGCCGCCATCCAGCATGAGTCAGGCACGCCCCGGAAAATTTCGGCTAAGCTGTCCCGGGTTTTACCGTTCCTGCGCGAATATGCAATCGTGCAATGGGCGGTGACGCTGGGCCTGACGCCGATGCTGCTGGCGCTGTTCGGGCAGCTTTCGCTGGTCTCGCCCATCGCCAATGCCTTCGCAATCCCGCTGATCAGTCTGATCGTCGTGCCGCTCACCCTTGCAGGCGCCGTGTTGCCGTTCGATGTGCCGCTGTGGCTGGCGCATATCGTGCTGGACTGGACTATGGTTCCGCTGCAATGGCTGGGAGAATTTCCGGTGTGGACACAGCACGCACCCACCCCCTGGAGCATCGTGGCCGGCATGTTCGGCGCGGTCTGGCTGCTGACGCCCGGAGGGTTTCCGGCGCGCTGGCTGGGCGGGCTGATGATGCTGCCGATGTTTTTGAATTCTCCCGGTCCCATTGCATCCGGCACCCTGCGTCTGACCATCTTCGATGTCGGTCAGGGTTTGTCGGTCGCAGCCCAAACCCGTCATCACGCCCTGCTCTACGACACGGGACCTGATTTTTCAGGGGAATCCGACAGCGGCAACCGCATCCTGATACCCAGCCTGCGCGGCATGGGAATCGCCTCGCTGGATGGCATCATATTGAGTCATGACGACACCGATCACACCGGCGGCACCGCTTCCGTTTTACAGGCCATGCCGGTCGGCTGGATCATGTCTTCGCAACCTGTTGCTGGGCTTGCAAATGACAAACCGGTTGATCTGCGCCGCTGCCGCGACGGGATGAGCTGGAACTGGGACGGGGTGCAATTCGATATGTTGCATCCGGATCAAGGCAGCACCCGTCCAAACGACAACAGTTGCGTGTTGCGCATCAGCACAGGCAACGAGCATATCCTGCTGACCGGCGATATCGAAAAACGCGCCGAACAACGATTGCTCAGCGTACATGCCGATCAGCTTCCCGCCAGCTTGCTGGTTGCACCGCATCACGGCAGTTCAAGTTCGTCGGACGTGGGTTTTATCGCTGCCGTGCTGCCCGACTACGCCGTGTTCACTTCCGGTTACCTCAACCGCTTCGGCCATCCTAAGCAGGAAATCCGCCAGCGCTACATCGACAGCGGCGCAACATTGCTCCGCTCGGACCAGGACGGCGCAATTCTGGCAAAAATGAACGCGCAGGGGCTGACGGTAGAGCGCTACCGCGAAACCCACCGCCGTTACTGGACGCATATTCCGACCGCTGACTAGCAGACTGTCGGACTTCAATTTTTATTCTATGCAACTTATTGATTTTTAACAATTAAATATTTGCTTAATTTATACGCACATTAATGGAATCAATGAGTTACAAGACAAGTCCGACAGGCTCCTAGGCCGAACTATCTAGGCATTCTGGCATATTGCACAGGACGATAAAAACTGAAAGACTGCACACCTGTAGTGAACCGGAACAACGGAGGCAAGCAAACTGTCACCATTCAGCCGTCACCAGCAGGTCAGCCTTAAAACGACAAAATTTAATCAATAAATACAGGGATACAAGTCAACCAGGAGCCTGACATGCACGACATCAACCAGAAAGCGATTGATCTGATCAAATCCTACGAGGGTATTCCCGATGGCGACCCTGCGACGGTAAACATCGATCCTTATCTGGATCCGGTCAATATCTGGACCATAGGCTGGGGGCACGCCATCCGCTACGGCGGACGATTCCTGAAAGGTGAAGCGGATCGCGCCCAGATGCATGCGCTCTATCCCGAAGGCATCACCCTTGCCCAGGCGGAAGCACTGCTGCACGCCGACCTGATCGATACCGGGCGGGATGTATCGACCATGCTGGCCGTCGAGGTGAGCGATAACGAATTCGGCGCGCTCACAAGTTTCGCTTTCAATCTGGGCACCGGCAATCTGCGCAGCTCCACCTTGCTCAAAAAACTCAATGCCGGTGATCGTGCGGGTGCTGCGGATCAGTTCACCCGCTGGGTGTATGCCGACGGCAAGATGCTGCCGGGACTGGTCAAGCGCCGGGCTGCCGAACGCGCCCTTTTTCTGGCCTGATTTCTATAAGGAAAACGAACCATGAATATCCATCGAAAAATATTGCTGATCTGCATCTGGATGGCTGCCGGCATGACGGTGATGGCCGCAGAGAATAATCCGGCCGTGCAAGTCAGTGCTACTGTCGGACAACCTTTCAGCATCAAACTCCAGGATGACAAAAATTGCGGCATGATCAAGCCCCTCGATCAGATCAATCTGCTGGTGAACGGAATGGATACGGGACTGCATCCGCTGGGCTGCGACCCGTCCACCGAAAAACTGGCTTTTTCCATAAAAAAAGGGGACGTCTCGACTGCAGCGGCAAGCAATGCAGCCTGGCAAGCCATCCTTGGCAGCCCCTGGAAAGACCTCAAATCAGATTTCAAACGGGAACTGCACTTTACGGTGACGCAGCCTGCGGATACGTCCGAGGCGCAAACCTTGGCCAGTGGAACACTGAAACTTCTCATAGCCAGCCTGGGTTTTGGCCTGGCCGGTCTGTTTCTGGTTGCGGCAATGTGGATCACACTGGTGCGCCTGGGCCTCGAATCAGGCATGTTGCGGGATGCCGGTACAGGAAAAAATCTCCCGGATCGCACGTATAGCCTGGGACGCGTGCAGATGGCCTGGTGGTTCGCAATCATCATGGGAGCCTATATTTTCCTTTGGGCAATCACAAAAGAGATTCCCACCCTGAGCACACAGGCTTTGCTGTTGATGGGAATATCGGGCGTCACCGGCCTTGCCTCTGCCGGGATGGATGCGAGCAGGCAAACGAAATTACCCGTCAGCAAGGGTAAGTTTTTTGACGATCTGCTGACGGATGTTGACGGCGTCACCCTGCACCGCTTTCAGATGCTGGCAATAACCGTGATTCTCGGCTTGATGTTTATCATTCACGTTGTCACCACGCTCACCATGCCCGAATTTGACGCTACGCTGCTGGGTCTGATGGGCATCTCGGGCGGCACCTATATCGGCTTCAAGGTGCCCGAAAAGCAGACGTCCGATACAAACCCGCCAGCGAACGTGGAAGAGCACAAGGCGGGCTATACACCGGAACCCTGACCGGCAGATGTGAAAGAACTGCAAGGCACAACAACGAAGGATGCGCCATGACAAGCTATCTGGGCTGCGAAAATTTTCCCTGTGATTCTGTTCAGTCCTCCCAGGCGCTGAGCAAAAAACTGGGTGCGCTATTGCAAAGCGATTTCAAAGAGGATTTCTATGCCTTATTCGCAGGCTATCAGCGGATTCTGGCCGACAACCAGCGACGTACCGAATGGTCTGCCGTCAACGACAAGTTGCGCGTCCTGTTCATGTGCGGTCAGGCCGTACCGCTCGATGGCCCGATGATCGGTATTCCCGTATCCATCAGAGACAGCGATTTTTTCAGAAAAATCGCCGATCAATTCGGACATGAGCGCTCTCTGGCGGCAAGCTTCGAGATACTGGCAACGGCCTGGAATGCCACGTTTGCCGACACCGGTCTGTGGATGGGTAAAACCTTCGAGCCTGTCTCGCGCGCCATGCTCGCCCAAAAGTGCAACGACGACCCGGAGGTGATGGCCGCATACACCGAAGATTTCACACGCATCGGTCGCAACTTCTTTCGCGCACCTGCCAACCCCAGTCTGTTTCAGGCGCTGGGTTTGCCGACCATCACACATCTGTGGCGCCTGAAAGATCGCCCTTTATCGGTCGATGCCCCGGGATTTGACGCGGCACTGCTGCAAAAAAACCTGGATTGTGAACAGCTTATCCCCTACAGCAAGACCGGCGGCATCTATCTTGCCGACATGGACAGATCTGTACTTCCGGAGATGCAGGGGAAGCAGGTCTACTCACTCAATTACCGCTGGCCGTATCTGCAACCTGTCTTTCCGATGAGCACGCTGGTGGACGAAATCGTGCAGGTGGCTGAAGGAATTTATCTGGGTCAGCTGATTTACGCGACCCGCCACTTCAGCCTGGGCACCGTCGATTTACCATTTTTTACGGACATCATGGAAGCTGGCGAAGCTTATGACCCGCACGGGTCCGGCGGAACTCCCGATTACGGCTATCAGAACAACGGCTATTTTCTGATGATGGATCCGGCCTATGCCAGACTTGTCTATGCCGATACGGCGTTCCCCCAGTTGCGCCCGCGGCCGGGAGAGAGCGGCTACCAGGAGTTGGGTTACGATCACGAGGTAAAAATACAGAAGAAATGCAACCAGGATGACAACTGGCGCGAAGATGCCGCACTGCGCCTGAAATTCACCACCCTGATTACTTTACCGGACGCATCAGGCGTGCATGAATTGCTGTACGATGACGAGTCGGTATTGCAGATGTTGCAGCGCATCAGCCGGAACATTTCCGCCCAGACCAACCTTGAAGACAACCTTAAACAGTTCCAACCCCTGCACCGGCTGTTTCATGCCGGGGTCGCGCCGAAGGTGAAAAACGGCCTGTTTCAGGGGGCAGGCATCAGGGGTTATAACGTCCGGCTGGAAGGGAGCGAGAGTCGTGACTGGTATGGCGCAACTGAAATTGCCCACGGTTTCGATTATTACCACGGCGCCACGCTGAATCTGCATTGCGGCTTTACCGACAACTTCAAACCCGACCTCAAGGCCAACATTGCCGAGGCGCTGCTCCTGCCGGGCATACTGTCCGGCCTGCTCACCGGCAACCAGACGCCCATCCCCAATGTGCTGAATATCGTCTGGCAGAGCATAGGCAAGCATATTTTCCCGTGGGCCGGCAAGTCGTTCGAAAAAATCTCGCCGCGCAAGCTCTCCATGTTGCTCGACGAGAGCGCCGATCTGGCTCTGCGCTACCCGTCCAGAGTGGCTGAACTCAAATCCCATCCCGCCAGCGCGCCCCACTACGCCGCGCTGAAAAAGGATGCCGAAACGCAACGCCCCGGGCGCTATGCCGCGCATCTTGCAAAACCCTGGGATGGAGGAATGAGCATAGAGGAGCGCGCATTCTGGCAACAGGAAGCCGATGAACGCTACGTGATGGGTTTCAACCTGCAGGACAAGCGCATACTGGCTGTCAATACCCTGATGAAAATCAATGACATAAACTACCGCATACCCGATGCTGCCTTGCAACAGACATCCAGCGATTCCGGATCGCCTTTCGCAAGACAGGGCTATGCCTTCCTGGGCGTGGCCGATCAGGTATCCATTCTGCCGATGAACGACATGAAGCGGGTGTTCCAGTTTCATTATCGTTATCCGCTGATCGGGGGGCCGGCTCCGATCGGTTTTTGTCTGGACGAACTGGTGGAAATTGCCGACGGACTGTTTCTCGGACAACTCATCTATGCCACGGCACTCTATCTGCCGTTTCATTCCGGAATTGATCCTGCCGACTACGATTACCAGCTGTTTGGCTATTTCCTGCTGCTGGACGATGCGTGGGAACGACACCGTCAGGCCATCGGGCTGGACACCAATAGCAACTGAGGACTGAGAATTAATTCAGAGGAGTAGAGATCATGCAAATCGACTTTCATCATGCCACCACCTATGTCGTCGCCCGGGACGCCGGATTCAGTCATCAAGATGCGGACATCATCGCCTACGCCGCGCAATATGTGGACGACGCCACCAGCAGCGGCACGGTTTATTTCGACAATCGCGCCGTTTACAACCGCATCAGCTCAGCCCACAAGATGCTGGATCCCCGCAACACAGACGAACTTGCCAACCATTGCGTCTGGATGCCCTTCCATTTTCTGCCCGGCAACGGCGGCCTGCCCGCCGGAGAAAACCCCGGCACCAGCTTCATCGACAAGATAGTCTGCACACCAGACAGCCACATCGCACGGGAAATAATGCGCGATGCAATTCTGGAAAAAAATCGCGCCTATGGGCTGCACCGGCTGGGAATTACCCTGCACGTCTATGCCGACACCTGGGCGCATCAGGGATTTGCCGGCGTATTGCACAGAGTAAACGAGGTAGAACACGCTGAAGAAACAGATAGTTGCGATATTTTTACCGGCGGGCTGGGCAGCATACTGAGAAACATACTCGACGACACCATACCGCCGTTAGGTCATGCCAGGGCTCAGGTTTTCCCGGACATGCCATTCCTCAGATGGCAGTACACCGATGGTCGCGGCGAGTTGAAAAAACGCAGCAATCCCGACGAATTTCTGACAGCCTGCGAGCAGATGTGCATCGCGATGCGGCGTTACCAGCTGGGCGACCCGGATGCGATCGTTCAGGGGCTCAGCGTTGCTACCCGCGAACAGATCAAAAGCATGTTTGCCACTACCGTTTTCGAAGATGGAGACAAACGTCATCAAGTCTGGCTGAAGGCGATCCGGAACGGAAAATTCACGGCCTGCGGCCAGGTAGACATAAACAATTATTTCGCCCGCGGCAACGATTCTTGGAAAGCCGATGCGCTGGGTAGCAGTTTCGATTTGCCGGTCTACACCTACAAGGAAGATTTTTTGAACAGCCACTGGAAACACTTTCACGACGCGGTTCAGGCGCACCGCTTCAACGTGGTCTACAACATTTTGCCAAAATACGGCATCTGTGCGGCATAAAAAAGAACGACAAGAATCTTCCAACAAGGATCTGACATGAAAGAGATTAGCCGAACTATACTTCTGGGCGTACTGCTCGCCCTTCCGGTCATCTACCTCCTAGGTAATGTGTACCCATTGGAAAAGGGCGAGATGGCGTTCCTCATATTTTTAACCACAGGTATTGTTCAATTATTAACCAGCCTATTCAGGAAAAAAGGGGATAAAAATGTCGCAAAATAACTGGATCGCCGTTTTGCTCGCGCTGCTCATGCTGACCGCGTGCGCCACAAAAAATCAGCCCCCCGAAACTGCCAAGGCGGCACCCTCTCCAGTGATTGCAGCACCCAGTCCCGCCCCGATACCCGAATCCCGCACGCCCATCGAGGCAGGTGGCGGCATGCCTGTCGAAAAGAGTTTCCATCCACTCGTGCCGGCCCGCGATTTCTGCATAAAGGGTGCTCAATGCGGCAGTGAATATGGTGCTTACGGATATATCGTTTTCACGAAACGCCCACTCACAGAGAAGGATAAACAGCGCTACCTGTCCATTTGCAGAGAATATCTTTCCGCTCTGGAACCACCCGGAAAATTTCCCCACATTGCCCGTTCGCAAATCGCGACCACCTTCTGGCTGCTGGAATCCCAACCCAAAGACGAAAATTCATGCGTAGAACTTGTCGATTTATATGACTACGCCCGTGCAACTGAAATAGCAACCTCCATCCGGAAACTTGGATCAACCGGGCCGATTTTAGTAGCTTCCGGAAAACCGGACACCCCGCAAGCGGAACAAACTGAATTGTTAATTATCGACTTGAGCAGATTAACCGACAACGCCATGAATTATGCCTTTGGTATCTGGAAAAACAAGATTTCACAAGATAAAAGTTACTGGGGAAAGGGGTTCAATGTACCCCTTATTGTGGCGGAGTTCAGAAGTTTCATCGAAATATACGGCAGCGATATCATCCAGATTGTTCATCCGGCATGAGTGGAAAATTATTCTGAATATTCCCCTGACATGTGACGCGCGCAATCGGCAAGCTGTTCGGGCGACATGAAGCCGCAAGTCAGTGCGGGCAGTCTGCCCAGCTTGAGCGCCTTGTCCTGCCACAGGGGATTGTAGGGCAACAGGGCGACATCCCTGTCTGCCGACAGGCAGTCCTTTGAGAACCTTTTCATGGATAAAAAGGGCTTTAAGGTTTATTCAGCATCGCCTTGAGCCTGGCCAGTTTGTCCATCCCCTCATCTTTCGTCACGACCGCCTGGGCATCCGCGTGTCCGCCCGCATAAATCAGCTCGCTCTGCGGCATCTCTTCCAGAAAACGGCTGGGCTCGCAGAGCGCCCAATCCCGGCCTCTGCGGCGGCGGTTGCAGTAACTGATTTGCAGGCTGCGCTCGGCGCGGGTGATACCGACATACATCAATCGACGTTCTTCTTCGATGCCTTTTTCGTCGCTGTCGCGAAACGGCAAAATGTCTTCCTCGACGCCGATGATGAACACATGGGGAAATTCCAGCCCCTTGGCCGCATGCAGGGTGGACAACGAGACGGCCTCCTGCGCCTCATCTTTTCCTTCCAGCATATTGATCAGCGCGATGGTCTGCACCATGTCCAGCAGCGATTTTTCGTCGGCCTCGGATTTGCGTTTCAACCATCCGACGAAATCATCCACATTTTTCCATTTGACCTCTGCCTGGCGCGACTCGTGCGTATCGTACAGCCAGGTTTCGTAGTTGATCGCGCGCAGCAGTTCATCGAGCAGTTCGCCGCAAGGGTCCTTGTCGGCACGCGCCTCAAGCCGGCTGATGAAACGGCAGAAGATCATCAGATCCTCGAACTGGCGCGGCGGCAGCAACGCTTCCACCTGCGACTCGAAAGCCGCCTCAAACAGGCTGATGTGGCGTGCGCCGGCATGGCTGCCCAGCTTTTCCAGCGTGGTATTGCCGATGCCGCGTTTGGGGCTGGTGATGGCCCGGATGAAAGCCGGATCATCGTCCGGATTGGCGATCAGTCGCAAATAAGCGGTGATGTCCTTGATCTCCGGCTTGTCGAAAAACGAGGTGCCGCCGCTGACCGTATAAGGCACGCGCTGAGCGCGCAATTGTTCCTCAAAGGCGCGCGACAAATAATTGCTGCGATACAGAATCGCATAATCGGCAAAACTGGTTTGATGTTCGAACTTGTGCGATATCAGCTTCATCACCACGCTCTCCGCCTCATGCTCGTCATCCCGTGCAGCATAGATGCGAATCGGATCGCCGATGCCGTGATCGCTCCACAGCTTCTTCTCGAACACCTTGGTGTTGTGGTTGATCAGATGATTCGCTACCTTGAGGATGCGCTGCGAGGAACGGTAATTCTGCTCCAGCTTGATGACGCGAAGATTGCTATAATCGGTGCGCAGATTGTGCAGATTCTCGATGCTCGCCCCCCGCCAGGCATAGATCGCCTGATCGTCATCGCCCACGGCGGTAAAGGCCGCGCGCGTGCCGGCCAGCAGGCGGGTCAGTTGATACTGGCAATCGTTGGTATCCTGATATTCGTCTATCAGCAGATAGCGCAGCCGCTGTTGCCAGCGCAGCAAGGCCTCAGGATGCTCCTTGAACAGCACCACCGGCAAATGTATCAGATCGTCGAAATCCACCGCCTGATAGGCCCGCAGCGTTTCCTGATAGCGCATATAAATGCGCGCATAAGCTTCCGCCTCGGCACTGTCGGCCACCACCACGGCCTGTTCCGGAGAAATGAACGCCGATTTCCAGTTCGACACCTGCGTCTGTATATCCCGGATTTCCTGCTTGTCGCCGGAGTTGGTCAGCTCGCTGATAATTTTCCACGTATCGCTGGAGTCGAAAATCGAGAACTGCGGCTTGTAGCCCAGCAGCTTTGCCTCTGCGCGCAAAATAGTCATGCCCAGCGAGTGAAAGGTACTGACCACCAGGCCTTTGGCATTTTTGCCCTGCAACAGCGTACCCACACGTGCCTTCATCTCGTTGGCGGCCTTATTGGTAAAGGTGATCGCCGCGATATTGCGCGCCGCATAGCCGCACTCCTCCACCAGATAGGCAATCTTGTGAGTGATCACGCGCGTCTTGCCGCTGCCTGCCCCCGCCAGCACCAGCAACGGGCCGTCGAGATACATCGCAGCTTCACGCTGTGCGGAATTGAGTTTGCATAACATTGATTGAAACGGCTTGAAAAGAGGGTGCGAGGACTGCCATGATACCAAACTGTTGCTCTCTGAAAAATTCCGGATGGATGCAAAACCGACACGAGTATCGTTTTCTGCTGTTGCTTGCAGCGCGGCCTTCAACCGGCACGTAACAAATTTACATCTTGTAACAAAATGAAGGAATTTATCAACTTATTGATAGATATAATATTTACCCCTGATATGTCCACAGCTGCAATGAAAGAATCTTTCAACCATTTGGCATCTATCCTGTTTTTGACCGCATTTGCTGCATCCGCATGGAGTGGCGAACTGGCTGGCCTGTGGCAGGAATATAACGACGACACCGGCGATCCGGAGGCGCTGATACGCATTGAGAAAATGGGCGATGATCGCTATGAGGGAAGAATAGAAAAAATCCTGCCCGATACGGAAAAAAATGCTGAATTGATCTGTACGAAATGCAGCGGCAAGCTACATAATCAGCCTCTGCTGGGTCTGCGCATCCTGTCCGGCTTGAAGCGGCAAGACGAGCTGACTTTTGAAGGAGGCGAAATCACGAATCCGGACGATGGCAAAACCTACCGGTGCAACATTCGCCTCTCCGGGGACGGCAATACCATTGAAGTTACCGGCTATCTCGGTTTTCACTGGGCAGGACAATCGGAAACCTGGACAAAAGTCAGGTAAACAAGTGGTAAGTGGTAAGTAACCCAACGCTTTCAGGATTAACGTGATATCGCCAAAAATCTATATCGAGAGAACTTTTGCCAGGCTGATGGCGCTTTTTGGGCAGGGTCTGGTGGTATCCATCGGCGTGATTCTGCTCGCAGGCCTCGTGTTAAGCGCGGCTGTTTTCATGTATATGGAAGCGGCAGCCCCGGACACCCTCACCATTGCCGGCGGACCGGCGGGCAGCATATTTCAGAAAACCGCTGAAAAATACCAGGCCATACTGGCAAAAAACGGGGTCACACTGAAAATTATCCCCTCTGAAGGATCGCTGGATAACTTCAACAAACTGTCCAATCCCGGGATTGCGGTCGATGTCGGATTTGTGCTGGGGGGTCAGGTCAATGGTGCCGACACGAAAAATCTGGTGTCGCTGGGGAGTATTTCCTACCAGCCGATGATGATTTTTTATCGCGGCGCAATCAAGAATTTTCTGTCCGACTTCAAAGGCCAGCGGCTATACACAGGCCCCAAGGGCAGCGGCACGGATTCCCTGGCTCGCGCACTCTTGAAAGTCAACGGCATTCAACCCGATGGCGATACCACGTTAGTCAATGCGCTTGCGAGCAACCCGGAACAGGCGCTGCTCGACAATCGCGTGGATGCCATTTTCCTGATGGGCGAGACGACCCCGCTGGAGCTGATGCGCCACTTGATGCACGCGCCGGATATCCACATTTTCAATTTCACTCAGGCCGAAGGTTATACCCGGCGCATCAACTATCTGAACAAACTGGAAGTGCCCAAAGGCTCGCTGGATCTTGGCCGGAATATCCCCGCTGAAAACCTCGAACTGCTTGCCCCGACAGTGGAGCTCATCGCACGTGACACTCTGCACCCCGCACTCTCCGACCTGCTACTGGAAGCCGCGCGGGAAGTGCACGGGGCAGCCTCGCCCTTCAAGAAGCGCGGCGAGTTTCCGGCCCCCCTGGAACATGAGTTTCGTATCAGCGAGGATGCCAGCCGTTATTACGAATCCGGCAAGAGTTTTCTCTACCGCACCTTTCCCTTCTGGGCGGCGAGTCTGATCACGCGCGCCCTGACTCTCGTCGTACCGCTGGCGCTATTTGTCATTCCCGCGCTGCAACTCGCCCCGGCGATCTACCGCTGGAGACTGGAATCTCGCATTTATCGCTGGTACCGGGCATTGCTGGATATCGAACGCGACGCATTCAAACCTTCAGCGGATCACAAAAGGCGTCAGGAGCTATTGCGGCACCTTGATCACATCGAACAAACAGTCAACAAAATCGTCGTGCCTGCATCTTGCGGCAATGATTTTTATGCACTGCGCCTGCACATCATTTTTGTGCGTGAAAAATTGATGTCTCAATAGCCCGTCCCGGCCTGCCGGACAATATTCTGCCGTTGCAGGTCCGCCCACAACAAGCTTGCATACAGATATTTCCGTTATCCTGCATAATGGGCGGCAATTGTTAAGCGGGTTTTAACGGGCATGGCGAAGATGCCCCCCCTGATGATGAAACTCGCCATGCCCGTTCCCCTCACCCAAACCCTCTCCCGGAGGGCGAGGGGACAACCGTATCGCTACGCGAGTTTTACGTTAATGTAACCGACCTGATGCCCGGGGAAGCAACAAGTCATAGCGTGGGAGATAAAATGCGGGGTGGAGTTTTTGCAGCTGTTCGAGGCTACATGGTGATAGCAGCCGTAGTTGGCACCGTCACGGCGCTGGTTTTGACAATTTATTTCACCCATGACAACCTGCAATGGATCGCCTTCCTGACAGGTATACTCATCGCCTCTGTGCTTGCCGAAGCGGCTCGGGCATCGCGTTCGGAATGGGCTCTGATGCGCCGCACGGCTCAGTTGTCGGTAACCAGGGAAAAGCTGGAATTCGAGGTTCGCCTGCGCAAGAGCAGCGAGAAAAAATACACCGAGTTTCATTCACGTTTACAATTAATCGACGAAACCTTATCGATCATGATCGTGTTTGTCGACAACGAAGGCCATTGCCGATACCACAACCGTGCCTTTCGGGAATGGCTACATCTGAAAGCGGAACTCATAGACGGTCGACATTTGCGTGAAATATTTGGATCCAAAGCTTATGCCGAAATTGCTATCGCAGTTCAGCAATCGCTGGATGGACACCCGCTGCATTATGAGCATTTGCAGAAAACTACCGGCAATGCCGTCTACCGGCTATTGGTGGAGCATGTACCTCAATTTGGCGCAAACGGTCACGTTACCGGATTTTATTTTCTGGCCGAGGATATTACCCAACGCCGCGACCTGTCTCTTTCCGTACAGAGCACGCACCCGTCAACGGATTACGGCATTATTGCCCCAGCTGACCGGAAAATAAGCGCTGTTTCCGGACAGAGCGTCGAGAAACAGGATGAGGGAAAATCATTCATTGCGGCTATCCAGGGAGGGAAATTTTGCCTGTATTGTCAGCTCATCTCCCCGCTTCCCATAGACTCCGGTCATGCAGCGCATTACGCCATACTGATCCGTCTGCTTGAAGAGGAAGGCAGCATGGTGCCACCCGGCGCATTCTTTCCCTTGGCTGAAAAAAACGGGTTAATGCCTTATCTGGATCACTGGGTCGTTCAGCAGATTCTGGAATGGGCCGCGAAACAACCAGGCTTCATCCGTGATAACAAATCCATATTTTTCATCAACGTGGCAACTGCCACCATAGGCGATCCCGATTTCCCCGCTTTCTTGCAGCATGCGCTGAATGAGCAGGGCATGCCCGGTTCCATCCTGTGCTTTGAAGTGTCTGGCGCGGATCTGGCTGCACGAAACAATTGCGTTGCCGAGTTTATTCACAGTGTCAGGCAATGCGGTTGCAGTATTGCCTTAAGTGGATTCGGCAAAGACGAGAACTCATTCGACCATATACGCGGTTTTCAGGTAGACTTTCTGAAAATAGATGGCGGCATCATACTCAATATGATCAATGACCCGGCTGACTTGGCCAAGGTAGTCTCTATAAACCGGACCGCAAAAAAAATCGGCGTTCAAACCATTGCAGAACTCGTCGAAAGCGATGAGATAATCGCAAAGCTCACCGAAATCGGCATCGATTTTTCACAGGGCTCCAGCATTTCCCTGCCTCGCCCCCTGTCATGAATAATAGGCTATCGCTTCATGCTCACGACTTCCCTTAGCGAAAATGCTTGCGGGCAGGTTTCGGATGTTCCGAAGCAAGACAGGCACGACGATAGGACAGCAAGGTTTTCTGGGCACGGCCCAGCACGCTGCCATGCGGGTAAATACCCTCACTGTCTGATACCCCCGCCGGCAAGCCCATGAGTAATTCCATACCTGCACTGACATGCTCTGCGGAATAGATGTGAAACAGTCCCTGCGCCACGGCATCGATCACTTTACGATCCAGCATCAGGTGGCGGCGGTTGCGGGATGGAATCAGCACACCCTGACTGCCATCCAGTCCCATCGTTTCGCAGACACTAAAATAACCCTCGATCTTTTCGTTCACGCCCCCCACCGGCAACACCACACCATGCTGATTGACGGCACCCGTCACCGCAATTCCCTGTTTGAGCGGCAGACCCGACAGGGAGGATAGCAGCACGTATAGTTCGGCAACGGATGCCGAATCGCCTTCCACGCCGTGATATTCCTGCTCGAATACGACGGAGGCGTTCAGTGCCAACGGTGCGTTGTGGGCAAACAGCGCAGACAGGTAGTTATGCAAAATCAGCACGCCCTTGTCGTGAATGGGGCCGGACATCTCCACTTCGCGCTCGATATTGAGCAGGCCGTCGTTACCGGCAAAGGTACGCGCCGTGATCCGCACCGGATAACCAAAGCGGTAATCGCCCAGATCGATCACCGTCAGTCCGTTGAGCTGACCCACGCTCTCGCCATGCGCGCTGATCAACACTTCGCCGTCGCGAATCGATTCGAGCATGCGCTGAGCCGGGTAATCGTGACGCAGGATGCTCGCCCGCAACGCGGCTTCTACATCGGCGGCTTCTACCAGACTACCTGAACGCGCAAGGCAAAGCGCGGCACTTTCGACCAGCTGTGCCTCGGAGCGCGCGAAGATGGCGCTCTGACGAGACTGGTCATCCACCGCACGATGCGCATCCTCCAGCAGGCGCGCCAGTGCCGCGCTGGTAAAATGCGGCAAACCCAGATTTTTGCAACTGTGGGCGACAAACACGGCAAAGGCGTGTCTCGTTCCATCGTCCGAGGAAAAGCTTTCGGCAAAATCCACCTTGACCCGGAAGCGGCGCGCAAATTCCGGGTCTTCCTCCTGCAACTCGTAATACTGCTCGCGAGAGCCGATCAGGACAATCTTGACTTCGACGCCCACCGGTTCAGGTTCCAGCGAGACCGCCGCAATGGGCGCATAGGCTGTGCCCGGCTCTTCGATCTGCAGCTTGCCGCTGCGCAAAAAGCGCCGCAGCTTTTCCCACACCAGCCCGTCTACCAGCAGATCGCGCATATGCAGCATCAAAAATCCGCCATGCGCCTTAAGCAGACTGCCGGCACGGATGCGGCTGAAATCCGTCACCAGCACATCGTTCTCGGCCTGATATTCGATGCTGCCGAACAGCGAGCGAAACAGCGGGTTATCCTCGACGATCACTGGCGCACCCACCAGCTGGGCATTGTCCACCACCAGATTGACCCGGTAGCGGGACAACACCAGTGCCAACTCTTCCTGCCGGCCTTCCTCGTCGGCATCTGAGGTCTCGAACAGGTCAAGATTGTCCAGTATGTCCTGTACGACCTGATCCAGATACGCGACCAGCTTGATGGCATCGACTATCTGTTTTTTCAGCTTGCCGCGTATTTCCTGCAATTCGTGATCCAGCAGCGATTTCACCAGCTGGCGCCGCAAAGCCGCCAGTGACTCGTGCATCACCCGCTCCATCGGACGCGTCTTGTCCAGAAAACGGGTGATCTCCGCGCGCAGCTCCTGTTCTGCCAGTTCAATTTCTGCCCGACGCTCCTTGGGCAAGGCCAGCATTTCATGTTCGGTAAGCGCGTGTTTTTTGTCACCCAGCAGGGTAAATACCAGATGTCCGGATTCACGGTGCAGCGCGAAATGGCGAACTTCTGCAAAAGCATCCAGTTCTGCATAGACCAGCGCCTCCTCAGCCTTGTATTTTTCTTCTATGCGGGCACTCTCGGCCTTGAAATCCTGCCTGTCCAGGCGTTGCGGTATCTCCGTCTGTAATGACTTGGTCATCTCTGCCATGAACTGACGCAGCACGCGTCCCTGTCCGGCAGGCAGGCGCAATGCACGCGGCCGTTCCGGCGTATCGAAATTGTACAGATAACACAGATCGGGGGGCACTGCACGGTCTTTGGCCGTTGCGTGCATCGCCTGTTTGAGCAGCGAAGAACGGCCGCTGCCGACCTCACCCAGCACGAACAGGTTGTAATCCGGTTGATCCAGGGAAAGGCCAAAGTTGGCCGCCATTTGCGCTCGCTCCTGACCTATCCACCGCAAGGGATGCTGCAACAGTTCGGAAGTATCGGCAAATCCCAGCGTATCGGGATCAATAAACAGGCTAAGTTTGTCGGATGTAAGACAGTCGGTCGGCATTTTTTGTGGGAGCTGATGGGTTTCGCTGATTGTAACGAATAAGTTGGCAAGATTGCATACTGCTTTTATTGGTACACTAACGGGCATGGCAAGCAGCCACTCCCAAATTATGAAATTATTTTCGCAGGTATATTGTCCGGTGGACAATAACTCGCAAACTTGCCATGCACGTTCCCTCACCCCCGTTCCCCCTCTCCCGGAGGGCGAGGGGTACGGTTCGTCGCTTCGCGAGTTTTACGTTAAAGCCTTATCTGTGCTTTTCAATCTGCGAGGAATCACGCTCATGCTCAGGACCTTGTTCGCGCTCTTCGCCTTGCTGACTGTCAGCCCCGTTTGGGCAGACTTTGAACAGGATCTGGCCGCCACGGCCGATCTTCCCCAAGGCTTTCGTGAACTTCATGCCCGCGCAGAAGCAGGCGATGCCAATGCCCAATTGAATATGGGCGTTGTTTATTCCAAAGGTCAGCAGACCGCGCAGGACTACCCTGAAGCGGCAAAGTGGTTCAGACTGGCAGCGCGGCAGGGCCAGGCACAAGCTCAATACAATCTGGGAATGATGTACGACGCGGGACTGGGCGTGACGCAGGATCATGTTGAAGCCACGCACTGGTATCGCCTTGCAGCCGACCAGGGACTTGCCATCGCACAGCTAAATTTGGGCGTCGCCTATGACTATGGTGAAGGTGTGCCGAAGAACCAGGCCGAAGCGCTGAAGTGGCTGACCCTTGCCGCCAAGCAGGGTGAGGCGCAAGCGCAGTTCAACCTCGCTGTGATGTATGCAAATGGCGAAGGGGTGGCGCAGGATTTACCCTTGGCCTACCGCTGGGCCAGACTCTCCGCAGCACAGGGGCATGAAACGGCCAAAGCCTTGCTGGCGGATTTAATAAAAAAAATCCCCCCCCGACAACTCGCCAACGGGCTCGCCGAAAAAAAACAATCACTCACCAGCGCAGTGCCTGTAGCCTTTTATATACAACTGGGCGCATTCAGACTTAAAGCCCATGCGGAAACCCGCGCCGAAAACCTCATGGCGCTGATGCAGGAAAAACTGGGTGACCCTGGTAAACCATACCGCATCTTCATCGACGACGACTGGGTACGTATTCAGATTGGCCCTTATTCCAGCCTTGACGAGGCGCGCCGGAGCGCAGACAATCTGAAGGCAAAACTGGACCACGAACCTATCATCAAACGATACTGAAAATTTCGGCATGTCACCGGATTTTGGATACGCGAACATTACCTCCGGCAGACACCCGACTTCGACCGGTGCACAGATGGTTCCCTAACAATCAGGCAAAGCTCAGGATAAACTCGTCATGGCACTTGCACATGTTGGATTCGAGTTCCTCTGTCTGATCTTCAGCAATGCCCAGCGCATGCCATTCCTCGATTTTAATGTCAGACGTCGGCACCTCCCTCATGCCAAAAGTGGGGAGCAGCCTTTGTGCAAGATAACTCATCGCAACCAGCGTTTGTCCCGCTGCATCGTTAACATGCCCGTCAGGCACGCGACCTGAATGATGATAACGCATCACGGCGACGATATTCGCCGTCAGGTTCCAGTACTCGGCCAGTAATGCGCCCAGTTCACAGTGATTCATTTCCAGCATCTGCGCTTCCAGCTCGGTGCTGGATACGCGCCCGCCTTCGGCAGCCAGACGAGCATGAAAACGGTTGCTGAGCTCGACATCAACATAATCCAGAACCAGAAAGCCGATATCGTGCAGCAGACCGGCAAGATACATTTCCTCATCGGGTGGACGCCTGCCCGCCGGCATGGCCTGCGACAGCACCTCCATCGCCAGGGTGAGTGCCATGCTGTGTCGCCACAAACTCAACACATCCAGCAATCCCGGCGGCTTTCTGGGCATGGATGAAACCATCGCAAAACCTAAGGAAATCATCTTGATGCGTTTTATCCCCAGCACTGCCGCTGCATCGCTCAACGTCAATATCTTTCTTGATGTGTGAAACACCGGGGAGTTTGCCAAACCGGTGATCCTGGCAGAAATCGCCGGATCTTTCATGATCAGTTCGAGCAGCAATTCGTCGCCTTCGTCAGCCGCCAGATTGATCGACAAGATTTCCTGTGCGATTTTTGGCATCACCGGCAACATTTGCAACAACTCGACGGTTTTATGAATGTTCATGGATGATTTTATTAATCGGCAAGAGCCGTCGGCGCGAAAAGGCGAATCGGTCGGGCTGCCCAGTCGAGAAGTGCGGCGGCCACCATCGGACGTGCGATGAAATAGCCCTGACCGATGTCACAACCCATTTCGAGCAGGATCATAAAATGTTCTTCCGTCTCGATGCCCTCCGCCACCGTCTTGAGTTCGAATGCACGGGAAAGCGCGATAATGCCCAGAATGATGGCATGATCGCCTTTGCTTGCCGTCAGGTTGCGCACAAAAGACTGGTCGATTTTGAGCGTATCAACCGGCAGACGGCTCAAGTACGACAAGGAAGAATAGCCCGTACCGAAATCATCCAGCGCAAAGCCCACACCCAGCTTGGAACAACGTTCGATAATGAGCCGTACTTCGGCGATATCGTCAAGCGCAGCAGTTTCAAGCACTTCTATCTGCAGACGGTTTGCCGGAACATCCGGATGCAGTTCAAGCTGCCGCTGCAAGCCATCAATAAAACCGGGTGACTCCAGATGATGTGCGGAAATATTAATGCTGACTTCGGTATCCAGTCCCGCAATACGCCAACTGGCGATCTGTTGCAGCGCGCCGGCAATCACCCATTCCCCGATTGCAATGTCAACATCGGTATTTTCAACAGCCGAAAGAAATCTGGCCGGGGAAAGCAAACCCGATTCAGGATGGTTCCAGCGTATCAGTGCTTCTACACCGACCAGCGCCTGCGTACGCAGGTTGATTTTGGGTTGATAATAAAGCTCGAACTGGTTTATCAGCAAACCATGCCGGACGCTCTTCAATAAAGCCTGCTGATTGCGCGCACGCTGATCGAGAGCCAGATCATAGACATGGAAACGGTTCTTGCCGGATTGCTTGGCCGAGTACATGGCCTGGTCGGCATGACGCAACAAGGTATCGGTATCCCCGTCGTCCATCGGGTAGATGCTCACGCCAATACTGGCACCCAGCACAAAACATTTGTCGCCGATACTGATCGGTTCGGCAATGACACTGAGCAAACGATCAAGCGCCATGCTGCATTCCTCGCCGCGTTCCAGACCCAGCAACAGAACGACAAATTCATCCCCCCCCAGGCGCGCAACCGTTTCACCGCCGCGTATCGTGTCCTTGATACGTCGTGCAATCTCAATCAATGCACTGTCCCCGGCATCATGGCCCATGCTGTCGTTGATTGACTTGAATCCATCGAGATCCAGATAGCAGACCGCCATCATGCTCTGTTCTCGAACTGCCCGCGCAACGGCCTGTTTCAACCTGTCATCCAGCAGTGTGCGATTCGGCAAGCCGGTCAGGGCATCGTAGTGCGCTATGCGGTTCAGTTGTTTTTCGTGTTGCTTCGACTCCGTGATATCCGAAGAGACGCCGAGATAGTTGGTAACCTGTCCCTCTGCGTTTTTGATGGCAGAAATACTCAGCCACTCGGCATACAGCTCGCCATTTTTCTTGCGATTCCATACTTCGCCCTGCCAACATCCTGTCGTCAGAATGGACTGCCACATGGTTTCATAAAACGAAGTCGTCTGGAGACCGGATTGCAAGATGCGCAGGTTTTTGCCGACGATCTCTTCACGGAAATAGCCGGTAATTTTGCAAAACGCCGCATTGGCTTCGATCACATAGCCTGATACATCGGTGATTGTGATTCCTTCCAGGGTATTTTCGAACACTTTGGCAGTGAGGTGCAGTCTGTCCTCGGCCACTTTGCGTTCGGTGATATCTACCGCCAGCCCGATCAGGCCGAGCATGCTCCCTTGGGGATCGAATAATTTCACCTTGGTGATTTCAAGCAGATGATCGCGACCGTCGACAAACGGCAACCATTCCATGGAAACATGAGGCCCATCCTGCTCGTAACAGTCACGGTCCGACTTGATGCAATTTTCCGTAATTGAATGCGGCAACACTTCCGCATAGTGTCTGCTTGCAATGAACTGCTGTTCGGTGACACCCACCGCATCGCAGAAAGTATCGTTGATGAATTTCATCCTGCCATCGATGCCCAGCATCCAGATGCCGATCGGTGCGTTATCCAGTATCGCCTGAAACAGCAGTCGCTGAGTATCCAGCTCTGCACTTCGATCCGGCGAGTCGTCTCTTGCATGAGAAGTTGAATTGGACATAGTTCAATCCGGGATAAGCAGTTCAGTGATGTATTGAAGCATACCCTATCAGATTGTGCATGATAAGTTTTTTTTGCCCCTTTACCCGAAGCCTGTTTCAGATTGCTACCCGCAGCCTTCTTAATTCTGTCAGAATTGCTCATTAATATGTTACTCGCGTAGCGATTCGTTTGCCCCTTCCACCTCCGGGGGAAGGTTGGGATGAGGGGAACGGGCATGGCAGGTTTGCGAGTTATTGTCCACCGGACAATATACCTGCGAAAATCATTTCATAATTTGGGGGTGGCTGCCTGCCATACCCGTTAGAATGGATAGCGTACCTTCAATATTGTTTTTTCCGTAACCATAGAAAGCGCGCTCATGGTCTGCCAAATCAACACGCATGCAGCCTATCTGGACCCGATACTCATCCATCACCGGCCGAGTGATCTGTTGCAGATACTCATCCTGGCTCAGGATCACTATGGGTATATCCATTCCGATGCGATTGATCACTTAAGCTTGCGGCTACAATTGCCACGCTCGAAGATCGAGGGCGTGGCCAGCTTCTATTCCTTTCTCCATCTGCAACCGCCGGGCGCATATCGCGTGCTTTTTTCCGACAACATCACCGACCGCATGTCCGGCAGCGTCGCCCTGATGGAGAGCATGTGCAGCCAATTGTGGGTGGAGCCCGGCAAGCTTTCCGAGGATAACCTGCTCAGTATCGACACCACCTCCTGCACCGGCATGTGCGATCAGGGGCCGGCGATGCTGGTAAACGGCCTTGCGATCAATCGTCTGACGCAGGATCGGGTGAATGCTATCAGCGAATTGATACGAGAACAGGTGCCTGTGTCCGCCTGGCCGGCCATCTTCTTCTCCATCGAAGATCACATTCAGCGCCGGGATATTCTGCTGGATAGTCATTTTCAATCGGGTTCAGCACTGACCGCTCTTTTGCTGCGCGGGACAGATGAGACCCTGCAACAGATCAAAGCATCCCTGCTGCGCGGACGGGGCGGTGCGGGATTTTCAACCGGGGCGAAGTGGGAATTGTGTCGACAAGCTGCGGGCAATGCCCGCTTCGTGGTGTGCAACGCGGATGAAGGCGAGCCTGGCACCTTCAAGGACCGCGTACTGTTAAACAATTTCGCCGACATGGTTTTCGAGGGCATGACGCTGTGCGCCCGCATCCTCGGCGCGAAACAAGGCTTTCTCTATCTGCGCGGGGAATATCGTTATCTGCTGAATCATTTGCAGGCGGTGCTGCAGCGCCGCCGCCAGCAGGGACTGCTGGGAAACGACATACTCGGCCATGCCGATTTCAACTTCGACATCGACATCCATCTCGGTGCAGGTGCCTATATTTGCGGTGAAGAATCCGCGCTGATCGAATCCCTGGAAGGCAAACGCGGCACGCCGCGCAATCGTCCCCCATTTCCTGTGACCCATGGTTATCTCAATATGCCTACCGTGGTAAACAATGTCGAAACCTTCGCCGCTGCCAGCCTGATCGCGCTGAACGGCGGCGCATGGTATGCCGGTATCGGCACCGGCACCTCCTCCGGCACCAAAATTCTCTCGGTATCCGGAGACTGCGATTGCCCGGGAATATACGAATACCCCTACGGCGTGACTGTTGCCCAGGTGCTTGCCGACTGCGGCGCACGCGATACACAGGCGGTGCAGATCAGCGGCCCTTCCGGGGTGTGCATCGCCCCGGATGAATTCGAGCGACGCATCGCCTTCGAGGACATCCCGACGGCTGGCGCCTTCATGGTGTTCAATCGGAGTCGAGATATGTTCGAGGTGGCGCGCAACTTCGTGCATTTTTTCGCGCATGAGAGTTGCGGTTTTTGTACGCCCTGCAGGATAGGCACCTCATTGCTGTCCAACATGATGGACAAACTGGCCAACGGTTACGGCTCACCCTACGACTTTGCCGAAATTGAAAAACTCAACGCACTGTTGCAGTCCAACAGCCACTGCGGACTGGGACATTCGGCCTGCAACCCGGTGCTGGACACGATAGCCAAGTTCCGCCCCGCCTATGACAAGCGCTTGGCGCACAAGGATTTTGTCCCGGCCTTCGATCTCGACCGCGCCCTGTCACAGGCACGCCAGATGACAGGACGCAACGACACAGGCGCACATCTGGAGCGTAGCGATGATTAACACTTTTACTCTGGATGGCATGAGCATTCCCTTCAGCGAGGGGCAGACCATCATTCAGGCTGCCATGACGGCCGGCGTCTATATCCCGCATCTGTGTTTCAACCCGGAATTCAAGCCACATGGCTCATGCAAGCTGTGCACGGTAAAAGTCAACGGTCGGCAATCGTCGTCATGTACGCACCAGGCATTATCTGGAATGGTTGTCGAGAGCAACACCACACAAATCAACGATGAACGGCGAATGCTGTTGCAAATGCTGTTCGTTGAAGGCAATCACTTCTGTCCTTCCTGCGAGAAGAGCGGCAATTGCCAGTTGCAGGCCACCGCCTATGAACTGCACATGATGTCGCCGCACTTCGATCAGTTTTTCCCGGACCGGGCGGTGGATTCCTCGCATCCGGAATACCTGCTAGATTTCAACCGCTGCATCCTGTGTTCGCTGTGCGTGCGCGCCAGTCGCGACGTGGATGGCAAGAATGTGTTCGCGCTCTCGGGGCGCGGCATCGGCAGCCGTTTGATCGTCAATGCAAAATCCGGCCTGCTGGCGGATACGGATTTTTGCGGTGATGACAAGGCGGCAACCGTCTGTCCGGTCGGCGTCATCCTGAAGAAACGCGTCGGGTTCGCAGTGCCCATCGGACAGCGCAGTTTCGACGAACAACCCATCAGCGCGACGCCGCATCCTGGCATAAAGGGGGTTTGAAATGAATGCGCCTGCCAAACCAAAATTAAGGGTTGCGACCACCTCACTGGCCGGCTGCTTCGGCTGCCATACCTCATTTCTCGATATTGACGAACGGCTGCTAGAGCTGCTGAATCACATTGAGTTCGACCGTTCGCCGTTGACCGACATCAAGCACTGCGGCCCGTGCGACATCGGCATCATCGAAGGAGGCGTATGCAATGCCGAGAACGTACATGTACTGCGTGAATTCCGTGCCAACTGCAAGATACTGATCGCCATCGGCGCCTGCGCCATCAATGGCGGCCTGCCTGCGCAGCGCAACCATTTATCGCTGGCAGAGGTTCTGGAGGAGGTCTATCACGCGCAGCACGGTCTGGTCGACGGCTTCATTCCTAACGATCCCGAATTGCCGCTGCCGCTGGACAAGGTACATCCCCTGCACGAGGTGGTGAAAATCGACTATTGCATCCCCGGCTGCCCGCCGTCAAGCGATGCCATCTGGAAAGTGCTGACCGATCTGCTGGACGGCCGCGAACCCGAACTGGATCGCGGCCTGATTCATTACGATTAACGATCATAGACAAGAAAGCCACATGAAGATGAAGTACGCCATGATCGTTCCCTCCCCCCGTTCCCCCTCTCCCGAAGGACGAGTGATACGGCTCGTCGCTGCGCGAGTTTCGCGTTAAAGGTCACTTCATGACTTCATCTCTTGAAACTGCCGCGAACCCGGAAAATCTGCGACGAATCGCCATCGATCCGGTATCGCGAGTCGAAGGTCACGGCAAGGTCACTATACTGCTGGATGATAAAAACCGGGTGCACCAGGTGCGTCTGCACATCGTCGAGTTTCGCGGTTTTGAGAAATTCATTCAGGGTCGCCCCTACTGGGAAGTGCCGGTGATGGTACAGCGGCTGTGCGGCATTTGCCCTGTCAGCCATCATCTGGCAGCGAGCAAGGCGCTGGACCTGATCGTCGGCGCGAAACATCTGACGCCTACCGCTGAAAAAATACGTCGCCTGATGCACTACGGGCAGATACTGCAATCTCACGCGCTGCATTTCTTTCACCTGTGTACGCCCGATCTGCTGTTCGGTTTCGACAGCGAAATCAGTCGTCGCAATATCGCGGGCATCGCCGAGAAATATCCGGAAACGGCCAGGCGCGGTATCCTGTTGCGCAAATTCGGTCAGGAGGTGATCCGTCACACGGCTGGCAAACGCGTGCATGGCACAGGTTCAGTTCCGGGCGGCGTGAACAAGTCACTCACCAAGCCTGAGCGTGACGAATTGCTCCAAGACATCTACCAAATGGTGGCATGGAGCCGCGAGGCGGTGCTGATGGTGAAAGAATTGCATCACCATAATCCCGAGCTGTACAACAGCTTTGGCGCGTTTCGTGCAAATTTCATGTCCATGGTGGGCTTCGATGGCGGGCTGGACCTGTACCATGGTCATCTGCGCGGTCGTAACGCGAACGGCGATGTTTTGTTTGACGGAGTGGATTACCAGAATTACACGCAGTTGATTGAAGAAGAGGTGAAAAACTGGAGCTACATGAAGTTTCCCTACCTCAAGTCGCTGGGACGTGAGCTTGGCTGGTATCGGGTCGGGCCGCTTTCACGCATCCAGAATTGCGACTTTCTGGCAACGCCGCTGGCTGAAATCGAGCGTCGCGAGCTCATTGCCTACGGCGGAGCGATGCCGATGCACGCACCATTAGCTTACCACTGGGCGCGCATGATCGAGATGCTGCATGCTGCCGAGACGATCAAGGACCTGCTGCACGATGACGATATCATGGGCAGCGAACTGGTAGTCACCGGCGAGCGCACTTTTGAAGGCGTGGGCGTGATCGAGGCACCGCGCGGCACGTTGATTCATCACTATCGGGTGGACGAAAACGATCTGATCACCATGTGCAATCTGATCGTCTCCACGACCCACAACAATCAGGCGATGAACGAAGCGGTACGCCGGGTCGCGCAGCAATACCTGCAGGGTCACGAGATCACCGAAGGACTGCTCAATCACATCGAGGTGGCCGTGCGCGCCTTCGATCCCTGTTTGTCCTGCGCGACTCATGCGCTGGGCAAAATGCCGCTCGAAGTCGAAGTTTTGAATGAGGCAGGAGAACGCCTGTCTTATCTTGCGAGGTCAGGCTCAGGCACACATGCCTGTTAATCCTGAAATCCCACCCGTGCTTGTTTTTGCCGTCGGCAATGAGTCACGCGGGGACGATGCGTTAGGGCCATTGCTGCTGCGGAAACTGAATGTCTGGCTGATAGCAAACCGTCTTTCCGATCTATTCGAGCTGCTGGAAGACTTCCAGCTGCAAATCGAACACGCTATGGATATGAAAGACAGACGGCTGCTGCTGTTCATCGATGCGGGTATGGAGACCCCCTCACCCTTTTCTTTTTATCGCGCGCAGCCCGGTCAGGCGCCGGTGCTCTACAGCCATGCACTGACGCCTGAAGCTTTGCTGAAAGTCTATACGCAGTTCTATCAGGAAACGCCACCCGATGTATTCATCCTGTGCATCCGGGGCGATTCGTTCGAGCTGGGCGAGCCGCCCTCCCCCGCCGCAACGATCCATTTAGCGCAAGCGCAGGCTTTCGTACAGCAACTGCTGCTCAAACCTGATTCAGTAAACTGGGACAAACAGTGCACGACCTGAATCCTTCACGCAACAACGGCGTAGCCGCCGTGCAGGGAGTCAATGATGACATGACAGATTTATCGTCATAGTCAGAGTTGAGTTGTTTCATCAGACCCTTCATTCAGCAACAGGAGCTTTAGCTCCGTCGTTGCGTGGGATAAACAGAATCCAGCGCAAGTTTTATCGCGCCAAGATAAATGTTTAGCTGTTTAATCAATGCCCTTCATTCAGGAATAGGCGATTTATCGCCTTATATTCCGTGGGAAGACCCTTGCGGTCTTGCAGCATTGCGGCCTCAATCTTCAATCCTGAATCCTGAATCCTCAATCCCGACTTGATACCAGCTGCGCGACTTGTTCGCAACGGCAACCACCAGCAGCATCACCGGCACCTCGATCAGTACACCTACCACGGTAGCCAGTGCCGCACCGGATTGGAAACCGAACAAACTGATCGCGGTGGCCACCGCCAGCTCAAAAAAATTACTGGCGCCTATCAGGGCAGACGGCGCTGCGACGCAATGCGCCACGCCAAGACGGCGATTGAGCCAGTAGGCCAGACTGGCGTTGAACAGTACCTGTATCAAAATCGGCACGGCCAGTATGGCGATCACCAGCGGTTGCGCAACGATGGCGTTACCCTGCAAGGCGAACAACAACACCAGTGTCAGCAGCAGCGCCGCGATCGAATACGGGCCTATGTGCGCCATCGCCCGGTTGAACGCCGCCTCGCCCCCCGCCAAAAGGCGACGGCGCAGCCATTGCGCGATAATCACCGGGATCACGATGTAGAAAACCACAGATACCAGCAGGGTGGCCCAGGGCACGGTAATGCTGGCCATGCCCAGCAGCAACGCCACCAGCGGCGCGAATGCGAAGATCATGATCGCATCGTTGAGCGCCACCTGCGACAGGGTGAAATAGGGATCGCCCTTGACCAGATTGCTCCAGACGAACACCATCGCGGTGCAGGGGGCCGCAGCCAGCAGAATCAGGCCTGCGACATAACTGTCGAGCTGATCCTGCGGCAGATAGGGCGCAAACACATGACGGATGAACAGCCAGCCCAGCAACGCCATCGAGAAGGGTTTCACCGCCCAGTTGATAAACAGCGTCACACCGATGCCGCGCACCTGTTTTTTGACCTGATGCAGCGCGCCGAAGTCGATGCGCAGCAGCATCGGGATGATCATCACCCATACCAGCACGCCCACCGGAATATTGACTTTGGCAATTTCCAGGCTGGCGATAGCATGAAACAGGCCCGGCAGGAATTGACCAAGCAGCACGCCTATGACGATACACAGAAAAACCCAAA
>JAJXTL010000142.1 GCA_021783855.1 Pseudomonadota bacterium | reverse complement strand
GGAAACGGAGCAGGGCATCAGGCAATACAATGCAGGCGAAGTGGGGGCGAGGCCGTGAAAAGATTGCTGATCGATGCGGGAAACACCAACATCAAGCTGACGACGGACGACATTGATTCGCATGTCGTGAGTATGCCTGCAAGCAGCGCATGCGAGTTGGATTTTTCAGAATATGGCGATGTGCAGCAGGCCTGGGCGAGCAATGTGGCGGGCGACGAAGTTGCAAGGCAGATCGTTCGCGCCTGTGAAGAGCGCGGCATTCCATTGCAGTTCATCGAGGCAAGGGATCAGCAGTGCGGCGTGCGAAACGGCTATGCGGTGCCGGAGCTTCTGGGCAGCGACCGCTGGGCGGCCTTGATCGCCGCATGGCATCATGCGGGTGGCGCCTGTCTGGTGGTGAACAGCGGGACTGCCACCACGATAGATGCGCTATCCGGCGAAGGCGAATTCCTGGGCGGGCTGATCCTGCCCGGGGTGGCACTGATGCAGAAGAGCCTGGCTTTTGCCACGACCCTGCCCGAATTCGATAAAAGTGTATATGCGGATTTCCCGAAGAATACGGCCGACGCCGTGTACAGCGGCGCGATACAGGCGACTTGCGGCGCGATACATCGGCAGCATGCGCTGCTGAATGCATCGCAGCCCGTCCTGCTTTGCGGGGGGGCGGCGCATCTGTTGTTGCCGCATCTGGCATTGCGGGCGGAGATGATGGACAATCTCGTGCTGCAGGGATTGAGACTAATCGCAGGGGATGTGGATCGGGCATGAAGATACTATTTTGGATTTTGGTCGCAGTGAATGTGATTTTCTTTGCGGTGATGAAGTCCGGCATGCTGGACGAGGGGGCGGAACCTGTACCCTTGCCGCTGCACGCAGAAAAGATTTCCATTCTGAATGCCACGCAGGCCCCTGTTGCCGCGATGCCCGCATCTTCGCCTGCATCGGCGCCCGCGGCGGCATCCTCGGTGCAGGCTGAAAACGCGTGTTTCGAATGGGGCGAGTTTTCAGGTACACAGCTCGATCAGGCTGCCAAAGAATTGCAGAAGCTGCAGCTGGGCGACAAACTGAGCAGGCACGATGTTGGCCATACGATAGGCTATTGGGTGTACATTCCTCCGCTCAAGGATAAGGCCATGGTGGCCCAGAAGGTCGCACAGCTCAAGGCGCGCGGCGTGTCGGACTATTTCGTCGTGCAGGATGCGGGCGCATGGATGAATGCGATTTCCCTTGGCCTATTCAAGACGCATGAGGCTGCGCAGAATTTTCTGGACGGATTGCTCACAAAGGGGATACACAGCGCGAAGATCGGCGAAAAGTCCGGCAACAAGCCTGCGGTCATGTTTGCGATGAGCGATCTTGACCGGCAAACGAGCGACAAATTGAGCGCCTTGCAGAAGGATTTTCCCGAAATCGCGCTAAAGCGAGTTCCCTGCCATTGACAGCGGGACGTGAAATCTGGAAAATGCCGCCTCTTCGGTGATATAGCTCAGGTGGTTAGAGCGCAGCACTCATAACGCTGAGGTCGGTGGTTCAAATCCACCTATCACCACCACGACACAAAAAGCCCGCCCTGTACCGGTGGGCTTTTTTACGTCTGTTGCCAATAAATACGCGGCTTCGCGCCGATGCCGTTCTGTCCGCAGTTGTACCGGGAAGTCTCGGGGATACTCATATCGTCTGCCTGTATTGAGGGTGTGGGTATATTCCGGAAGTCAGGTTGCCAGACTTGGCATCTCCAAACCAAAAACAGCATGACGTCGGACGCCTGGCTGGGAGTGAAATAACAAACACCTTCGAGGACAAACCTTGTTCGACCAGCGCACCCCTTATTGACGCGCCTGTTTTATGCGCGTAGATTATGCGCATTGTCAGGACAAGGAATAACCGTGGGAAACATCAGCTTCAATCCGGCAGCCCCAAAGAAATCGGCCAACCTCAGCATCAATGCCGATCTTCTGCAACAGGCAAAGCAGCTCAACATCAACCTCTCCCAGACGCTGGAGCTGCACCTGGCTGAAATTGTCCGGCAGGCACAGAGCGAACAATGGCTGGCCGCAAACAAAAACGCGCTTGAGGAATACAACCGCCGCATCGAAGTGCGCGGCACCTTCAGCGACGGCCTGCGCCGATTCTGATGGCACAGTTCGACGTATACCTCAACCCGAACCCGGCCACACGCAAGGCCATCCCCTACCTGCTGGATGTACAGGCCGACCTGCTGGACACACTGGTAACCCGCGTCGTCGTACCGCTCGTCCTTGCAGAAGAAATGGGACTCGCAGCCCAAACCCTCAACCCGAAATTCAAGATCAAAAACACAACCGTCATCATGTCCACCGCTGAAATGGCAGGAGTTCCCGTACGCTCATTGGGCGGCAAGGCCACATCGCTGAAGGGAAAACGAGACGAAATCATTGTGGCACTGGATCTCCTGTTTACTGGAATTTAAAGGTAGCGCAGATACAGATGATGAAGAAGGGGGTTGGGCGAAGAGTTATGGTGCGAGAAGGAGAAGCTTGCGCTGGCCTGACTGGAAGAGATACTGCCTGCGCTGAAGAGGCCGCTGACTTCGGATGCGTGGTTGGGGCTGGAGGTGAAATGACAACAAATCTGAGCACACGTCAGCTAAAAACAACGGCTTGCCATTTAATATAAATACTTATATATTCTCCAAATGAAACCGCTCAAGTTCATCGGCTCCAGCGAAGACGATCTGGCCGCTTTTCCCCGCGAGGTGAAGCAAGCTTCCGGTTTCCAACTCTTCCGCGTACAGGCTGGCCTGATGCCCGCCGATTGGAAACCGATGCTGAACGTGGGCGCAGGTGCTTACGAGATTCATGTCCATGTATTGGGCGAATGGCGCGTCATTTACGTGGCGAAATTTGCCGATGCGGTTTATACCCTAAAGGGCACAAGAACCTGCTAGCAGGTGTGCTACATGCCTTTCACAAGAAGACCCAGTAAACCCGCAAGGAAGACATCGAACTGGCGTCCACTCGCTACAAGCAACTCAAGGAGAGTGCAAAATGAAAAAAGAAAAACTGAAGGTCACCAAATCCAGTGGAAATGTATTTCTGGACCTTGGATTTCCGCCAGACGAAGCCGCCATCCTCGCGATGCGCTCCCAACTCATGTGCCAGCTCGAAATCCTGATCCGCGACAAGGACTGGACTCAGGCCGAAGCCGCCCAAATGCTCGGCATCTCACAATCGCGCGTCTCCGACCTGATCCGCGGCAAGTTCGAGAAGTTCAGCCTGGACATGCTGATTACGTTGGCAACGCGGGCGGGAAAGAAAGTCGAACTCAAGCTGGCGGCGTGATTTACTCATGGAAAATGAATTCGATGCTGATCCCTTATGCTCAAATCGGGAAAATGAATGTGGCTCCGTCCCCAGGTATATGCGCCCACAGCGGGCACAGCCTGGTGTAATATTCCACTGTGAACTTCATTGATAGCAAACCAGAAAAGCAGGAGGTAATAATGAGCGACCGCATTACCATAGACCCCGCCGTGTGCCACGGCAAGCCCTGCATCCGCGGCCTGCGCTATCCGGTTGAAAACGTGCTGGAGTGGCTGGCCAGCGGCATGACCACCGAAGAAATTTTGCAAGACTATGAAGATTTGGAGCGGGAAGACATTCTGGCCGCGCTGTCCTACGCCGCGCGGCTGACTCATGTGAAACGGTTTGAACGCCTGGCCGCATGAAATCCCTGGTCGACGCGCAACTCCCCCGACGCTTAGCCAGTTGGCTGAAAAAGGCGGAGCATGATGCGTTGCACCCAGTTCGCGAACGACGAGATTTCTACAGCGCTTGGCGCATGCGTTGATCACTTAAGCGACGGAGGAAACAGCTCGACACAATTTCTCAAAAAAATGGCGGCGCGATTGGAAGCGACATTCGGAAACAATCACTGGCGGGCCATTTTGTACAAATCTTTATCTGCAAGTCAGCATTTCACTAAGATGGTCGAGTTAAAACTAGCCGCTGAGAATGCAAGCCTAACTTGATTATTGAATTCCTAATTTGAAAGTTAGAGCCAAAAATGCCGGAGCGAAATGTTTCCGAAGTTGTCCGTGATGTTAAAAAAATCAACTCCGTACCTTTAGCCCCTCTCGCCCCACATAATCCCTAACCCCACCCCATGGCCACCCTGATACCCTCCCTTGGCGCTGCGCGCGGCGAGTTGCGTCTCGCCGAACGGCTGAAGGATTGCCTGGCAGACAACGCACGGGTGCGGCACAACATCCCGGTCGAGGGAGCTAAGGGGGGCAGAATCGCAATCGTTTTAACGGCATGCACCCCTTCCCCTCCACCCCGTTTTCCCTTACCATGCAATTTGAAGTTTCAACTTTTAAATTGCAAATATGCTAAACCGATCCGCATTTTCCACCGCCTTGCGTCTGGCGCAGGGTTTTCCCGTGCTGGCGATCACGGGGCCGCGCCAGTCTGGCAAGACGACGTTGGCGCGCACGCTGTTTGCGGGCAAGCCTTACGTTTCGCTGGAAGACCCGGAGGAGCGTTCGTTTGCCGACTCCGATCCGCGCGGTTTTCTGGCGCGGTTTCCGCAGGGGGCGATTCTTGACGAGGTGCAGCGTTGCCCGGATTTGTTTTCTTATCTGCAAGGCGTGGTGGATAAGCGCCGGCGGATGGGCGAGTTCATTCTCACGGGGTCGCAGCAGTTTGGCTTGATGTCCAACATCAGCCAGTCGCTGGCGGGACGGGTGGGGTTGTTGCAGTTGCTGCCGTTTTCGCTGGCCGAGTTGAGGGAAGGCGGCTTGCTGCCCGCAACGCTGGATGAAACGATGTTGCGTGGGTGTTATCCGCCGCTGTACGACCGTCCCGTTGCGCCCGGCGACTGGTTCCCCAACTACGTGACCACTTATCTGGAAAGAGATGTACGGCAGTTGTTGGCGGTACGCGATTTGTCGCTGTTCCAGCGCTTCCTCAAGATGTGCGCCGCACGCTCGGGGCAGTTGCTCAATCTTTCCGCGCTGGCGGCGGATTGTGGCATTTCTCATGTAACCGCGCGGGAATGGATGACGGTGCTGGAGGCAAGTTATGTCGTTTATCTGTTGCGCCCTCACCATCAGAATTTCGGCAAGCGGCTGGTGAAGATGCCCAAGTTGTACTTTCTCGATACCGGTTTGATGGCGTATTTGTTGGGCATACGCGATGTGAATACGCTGACCACCCATGCCTCGCGCGGTGCGTTATTTGAAACGCTGGTGGTGTCGGAGTGGATCAAGCGCCAGTTCAATGCCGGGCAAGTTGCCGAGTTGTATTTCTGGCGCGACAGTGCGGGACATGAGGTTGACCTGTTGATCCCAGAGGGCAACCGGTTCATGCTCGTGGAAATAAAATCTGGTTCCACTTTTAGCGGCGACTGGACGGCAGCGCTGCGCAAGTTGTCGGCTTTGTTCGGCGATGCGGCGCTGCCGCCGGGCATTGTTTATGGCGGCGATGGGCAGTATGAACGCGACGGCTGTCGCGTTGTCGGCTGGCAGGCGCTGGCGCAATCAGTGGAATCCGCAGCGCGAGCTTAAAGTACAAAACCCGCCTTCGCGAACCCCATGGCCACGCTGATCCCCTCCCTAGGCTCCGCCCGCTTCGATACGCGCGGCGAACTGCAGTTAGCCGAGCAGCTGAAAAATTGCCTGGCAGACAGCGTCTGGGTGTGGCACAACATCCCGGTCGTGCTTTCCGCGATCACCTGGTTTCATCGAACACCAAGTATAATGGCAGACCGCGTCGAGCGGGAATCTGCCAGTTTGCATAGGGTATTTCGATTCAAGCCTGACAGGGGAAGACTTTTTGGACAGGAAATGAAGAAACTCTACATTAAAACCTATGGCTGCCAGATGAACGAGTATGACTCGGACAAGATGGCGGACGTGCTGCGCGCCTGCGACGGGATGAGCCAGACAGACAGAATAGAAGAAGCCGATGTCATCCTGTTCAACACCTGCTCGATACGCGAGAAGGCCGAGGAGAAGGTGTTCTCCGATCTGGGGCGCGTGCGCCCGCTCAAACTGGCCAAGCCCGGCCTTCTGATCGGTGTTGGCGGATGCGTCGCAAGCCAGGAGGGGGAGGCGATCATCAGGCGCGCACCCTATGTGGATGTGGTGTTCGGCCCGCAGACCCTGCACCGGTTGCCTGAACTGATCAGAGCGCGGCAGGAAACGGGAAGTTCGCAGGTGGACATCAGCTTTCCCGAGATAGAGAAGTTCGACCATCTGCCGATTCCGCAGACGACAAAGGCATCGGCTTTTGTCTCGGTGATGGAGGGATGCAGCAAGTATTGCACGTTTTGCGTGGTGCCCTATACGCGGGGCGAGGAAGTATCGCGCCCGCTGGCCGACGTGATGCGCGACATCGAAGTGCTGGTGGAGCAGGGTGTCAGGGAAGTGACGCTGATCGGGCAGAACGTGAATGCCTATGCGGGCGATGCCGTGGACGGCGATACGGTGGACTTCGCCTATCTCATCCAAGCCATCGCCAGTCTTCCCAAAATCTCGCGCATACGCTACACGACCTCCCATCCCAGGGACATGAGCCAACGGCTGATCGACGTGTACGCAAACACGCCCAAGCTCGTGAGCCATCTGCATCTTCCGGTGCAGTCGGGATCAGACAGAATACTCGCGGCGATGAAGCGCGGGCATACTGCGATTGAATACAAGTCCATCATCCGCCGCGTGCGCGCGGCGCGCCCGGACATATGCATCACCTCGGATTTCATCGTGGGATTTCCAGGCGAAACCGAACAGGATTTCGAGCTCACGCTGAAGCTTATCGACGAGATCGGTTTCGACAACAGCTTCAGCTATCTGTACAGCCCGCGCCCTGGTACGCCCGCTGCGGAGATGAAGGACGACACGCCGCCCGAGGTGAAGGCTGAGCGCCTGAAGCGTCTTCAGGATCGCCTGTCCGAGCAGGAAAATGCTGTGGCAGAAAGCATGCTGGGTTCGGTGCAGCGCGTGCTGGTGGAAGGCATCTCGAAAAAGGATGATCTGGAACTTGCAGGGCGCACCG
>JAJXTL010000141.1 GCA_021783855.1 Pseudomonadota bacterium | reverse complement strand
CGCTGTGCTGCTTTTACCGCTGGCAGGTATTTTTCTGAGCGGCAGTGGCTTGAGCCATCTTTCAATCAGTCCGCCCGATGGCGATGACAGCATACCCGCCACACTGCGCACCACCATCATGCTGCTGCTCTACGTGCTGCTCATCAATCACACCATCAAACGCCTTACCGGCAGCGGCCCGCTGGAAAGCGGGCGCGCATATTTCATAAGGGTGAGCATCGCCAGTGCATTGACAGGCTGGCTGCTCAGTTATCTGAATCTGTTCGCAGCAAGCTGGACAGTGCCGCAAAACCATACCTTTATCCTGCAAATTTTGCTCTACAGCCCGTTATTCGCCCTGCTCGTCCCCGCCGTGCTGGTCACCCGCGACCTGTTTGGCAGCTTCCCGGGCCTGCGCAATTCCCTCATTTTCCGCCGCACCCTCCCGGACATCGCTCTGACAGCACGCGTGCGCACGCTGGCAGCCGTGGCAATACTCGGCCTGACAGGCGGCGCTGTATGGCCTGCACATTTGTTCTGGTTATTCTGGCTGTCGCCGCTCGCGCTGCTGCTTGCATTGCAATTATCATGGCAGGAGAAAACGATATTTTCCAAACCACAATCGGGCGACTGGAGCCGCCTGGTTTTTTCCGCATTGTCGGGCATCTTCATAGGCAACCTTGCTGTCATCACCTACCAGTCGAACGCTTATCTGCAAATCAATCTGCCCAATATGATGGTGGCACAGACAGGCCTTGCCCTGTTCGGCCTGCTGTGTTTACAACTCGGCGACTTGCTGGCCCAAGAGAGCAATACACTCTCTTCACAGCCCGAGTCCGTTACCGTCATCAGGAAAAGCTAACCATGTATACGCTGCTCCGTCCCGCACTGTTCCGGCTATCCCCGGAAACTGCCCACCACCTCACGCTAGCCAGCCTGCAAGCCGCCAGTTCGCTGGGTTTGAGTGGCCTGATGACACCGAAAATTGCCGATGACCCACGCACCGTGATGGGCCTGTCTTTCCCCAATCCGGTCGGTCTTGCCGCAGGACTGGACAAGAACGGCGAGTGTATCGACGGCCTTGCAGCTCTGGGTTTCGGTTTCATCGAAGTCGGCACCATCACCCCGTTGCCGCAACCGGGCAACCCAAAACCGCGCCTGTTTCGCCTGCCGGAAGCTTCCGCCATCATCAATCGCATGGGTTTTAACAACCATGGCGTGGATGCGCTGATCGCCAACGTAAAGCTTGCAAACTACCAGGGAATTTTGGGCATCAACATCGGCAAGAATGCCGCCACACCGATCGAGCATGCCGCAAGCGATTACCTGATCTGCCTGCGTAAAGTTTACCCGCATGCCGACTACATCGCCGTTAACATCTCGTCCCCCAACACCAAAAATCTGCGCGAATTGCAGAACGATGCAGCGCTGAACGACCTGCTTGCGCAACTTAAACATGAACAACAGAGACTCTCCGACAAACACGGCAAATATGTGCCCCTTGCCCTGAAAATCGCGCCCGACCTGACAGATGAACAAATCGCACAAATCGCCCGCCTGCTGATGCAGCATTCGCTGGACGGCGTGATCGCCACCAATACCACGCTGTCGCGCGAGGGCGTGGAACACTTGCCGCATGCCGGCGAGTCAGGCGGCCTGTCAGGTTTGCCGGTGCGTGACAAATCCAACCTTGTCATCCGCAAACTCGCCGCACAATTACAAGGCGCACTGCCCATCATCGGCGTGGGCGGCATATTGAGCGGCGCGGACGCAGTTGAAAAAATTCAGGCGGGGGCGGCGCTGGTACAGATCTACAGCGGCCTGATCTATCGGGGACCTGCGCTGGTGAAAGAATGCAGAATGGCAATGCGAACAACACTAACATGAAAAAAGATTTAATTACTGGTAAAGTAGGCCGTCATTAAGATATACATGATTTTCCCGCCATGACGGTCGTCCATTACACACTGTTTTAACAGGGGATAAATCAGGCAAGCCCGAACCAGACCATGCACAATGATCCGGCATCCACAGGAAACCACATGCGCATCAGCAAATTATTCAACCAGGTTCAACCCTATCTTGCAGCCATGGCAACCGTTATTGTCGTGGGGTTGCTGGTTGCTGCAATCTATTTCTCGGAAGTCAACAAACAGTGGATCGTCTTCCTGAGCGGCGTTCTGGTTGCGGCGACGCTCGGACTGACCAGCCGGGCATCCCGCGCGGAGTTGCTGAGTTCCAGCCGTACCGCTGAAGTCGCTTTGCTCAAGGACAAACTGGAACATGAAATATTTCAGAGCAAACAGGTCAGCGAACAATACCGGGAATTACGCACGCGTATGGAGCAAACCAAAAGTGCATTCAGACGCCTGATCCCGCACCAGCTGCTCGAACTGATGGGGAGAAGCAGCATTCTGGACGTACAACTCGGCGACCAGTTTGAACGCAAGATGACCGTCATGTGCACGGATATCCGCGACTTCACCATGCTCTCGGAGAACATGACACCACAGGAGAACATCGACTTCCTCAATGCCTATCTTGCACAGATGGAACCCGTCATCTGCGAGCACGGCGGCATTATCGACAAATATATAGGCGATTCCATTCTTGCGCTGTTCACCCAGGGTGCCGACGATGCGCTGGTAGGCGCCATTCACATGCTCGACAAACTCGACAAGTACAATTCCAGTCGTGCGCGGGCCGGCCAGGCACCGCTGCAAATCGGCGTCGGATTAAATACCGGATTGGCCATGATAGGCACGGTCGGCGGGCCGACACGCATGGAGACCACCGTGATCGGCGATGCAGTCAATCTGACATCGCGCATCGAGGGTGCCACCAAGATTTACTATACCCCGTTGCTGATCAGTCAAAACACCCTTTACGATCTTGCCGTCCCGGGCAAATACGACATCCGTTTTCTCGATCGCATACGCGTCAAGGGTAAAACCCAACCGCTGTCCATCTATGAGGTGTTCGACAACGACCCGATCAAGTTGAGGGACAGCAAACGCACGGACAAGGTAAAATTCGAATCGGCAATCGCTTCATACCATTTGAAGGACATTGCAACTGCGATGAAGTTACTCAACGAATGCATAGAAAAATCACCGAAAGACATTCCCGCGCACATCTATCTTGCGCGCTGTGAACAGTATCAAAGTAGCGGGCAGCATTTCACCACGGGCGAATTGAATACCCAGATGGAATGGCGTAAGGAATATCAGGTTCACGTGATTACCATGGATCGTTCTCACCGCCATTTATTCAATAAAATCAACGAGTTTATTGCCGCTTCCATTTCAGGAAACAGCACCGAAATGCGCCTGATATTCTGCTACCTTGCCAGTCACTTCATTGAAAGCCGTGACGAGGAAGATGAATTGATGTCTCGCTACGACTACCCTTTTGCCGAAGAACATCTGCGGGAACACAAGCGCCTGATTGAAGATTTCACCGCACTCAAGGAAGAGGTCGATTCAGGAGAGTACAACACCCCCTATCTTGCCTTCCGCGCCCAGCTTCTGCTGTTCGACTGGTTTAGCGGACATATAGCCCAGAGCGATCGTCACCTCGGGCGCCACATCATCAGGGCGAGTCCGACAGATTCCATGGGAGCAACCACCCTGCGATTGCGTGCCTTCCTTGATTCCGCCACTCAGAAACCCCGCAGCATCGCGTTGCCCGCCGACCAATCCGGCACCCTGGCGCCTACGCGCGTCTCGTGACAGTCGTTTAATAACCTGCAACCATATAGTTATACCGATAAAGCGGTTGAAGCCGCCCATGAATCATCGGATAATCCGTCCCTGCTTTAGGAATCATCATAATGACTGAATACTTATTGATTTTGCTGGGCGCGGTGTTTGTAAACAACGTCGTGATGGTCAGAATACTCGGGCTCTGTCCGTTCATGGGAGTTTCCAGGAAGCTGGAGGCAGCCGTCGGCATGGGAGCGGCCACCGCCTTCGTGCTGACGCTGGCTTCAGGCTCCAGCTATCTGATCAACCATTACCTGTTGGGTCCTGATCTTGCCTATCTCACCACCTTGTCGTTCATCGTGGTGATCGCCGGCATCGTGCAGTTCACCGAAATGCTGATAAAGAAGACCAGCCCGGAACTGTACCAGACGCTGGGCATCTACCTGCCGCTGATTACCACCAACTGTGCCGTGCTGGGCGTGCCATTGCTCAACGTGCAGGCCAAACACAATTTCATGGAGTCCCTGGTCTTCGGCATGGGCAACGCGTTAGGCTTCACGCTGGTCATGATTTTATTCGCCGGACTGCGTGAACGCATGGAAGGCGCTGACGTGCCCGGAATATTCAAAGGTTCGGCAATTGCCATGGTTACTGCGGGGCTGATGAGTCTATCCTTCATGGGATTTTCCGGGCTGATCAAATAATGCTCAGTGCATTGCTGGCAATGTCCGTGATCGCCATCGCGCTGGGCGCGGTGCTGGGTTTTGCCGCGATCAGGTTTCGCGTCGAAGGAAACCCGCTGGTGGACAAGATCGACGCCGTTCTGCCGCAGACGCAGTGCGGTCAGTGCGGTTATCCCGGTTGCAAACCCTATGCGACTGCCATAGCCGAAGGAGTCGCGGACATCAATCAATGTCCGCCCGGCGGAGAAGAAGGCATCCACAAGCTGGCCGACCTGCTCGGCATGGAGTTCAAACCGTTCGGCGGGGCGACCGTTGCAAAACCCAAGGCCGTGGCATTCATAGACGAATCCACCTGCATCGGCTGCACGCTGTGCATCCAGGCCTGCCCGGTGGATGCCATCGCCGGAGCCGCCAAACAGTTGCACACCGTGATCGCCTCAGAATGCACAGGTTGCGAGCTATGCATACCGCCATGCCCGGTGGACTGCATCAGCATGGTGGCAATCATCGATACAACCACCAACTGGAAGTGGCAATACCCCGTGTACGCGCTGACTCCTGCACCAATTGACACGCCATGAGAACGCTCTACCAATTTCATGGCGGAATACATCCGTCTACCAACAAGACGCAATCGAATCAAAAACCGATCGCGCAGTCGGCACTCCCCGCAAGACTGGTGATTCCGCTGCACCAGCATGTCGGCAACAGCGCCAAAGCCGTAGTCGCCACAGGTGAGCGTGTGCTCAAGGGACAGATCATCGGCAGGCCCGAAGGCCACTTGTCCAGCGCGGTGCACGCCCCGACCTCCGGCACCATCGCCGCCATCGACTTGCAGCCGGTTGCTCACCCCTCCGGCATCCCCGACCTTTGCATCACGATGATCCCTGACGGTCTTGACGAATGGGCAGTACATGATGCGTGTGAGGACTGGCGGGCTCTGCCCCATACCGATCTGCGTCATCGCCTGCGCAACGCCGGTGTGGTAGGTCTGGGAGGCGCGGTGTTCCCCAGCGACATGAAGCTGTATGCGCACAAACACAAAATCACCACGCTGGTGCTCAACGGCGCCGAATGCGAACCCTATATCACCTGCGACGACCTGTTGATGCGCGAACGTGCAGCTGAAATACTGCAAGGTGCCGAGATCATGCGCGCCCTGCTGTACGCCGACGAGGTGCTGATCGGCATCGAGGACAACAAGCCGGAAGCCATTGCCGCCATGCGCACTGCCGTAACAGAGGGCAAACACGTGCGCATGGAGGTGATCGCAGTACCGACGATTTATCCCGGCGGCGGCGCGAAACAGCTGATCCGCGTGCTGACCGGCATCGAGGTTGCGGCAGGCGTGCGTTCAACCGACCTGGGCGTGCAGTGCTTCAACGTGGGCACCGCCTACAGCGCCTGGCGCGCCATCCGTCACGGCGAACCGCTGATCTCGCGCATCGTGACCGTGACCGGCAATGTCGATCATCCGCAGAATTTCGAGACGCTGATCGGCACCCCCATCGCCGAACTGGTCGCCCAGGCAGGTGCTCTGCCCGGTACCACCGGCTATGTCATGGGCGGCCCGATGATGGGCGTGCTGCTGCCATCCGATCAGGCGGGCGTCATCAAATCGACCAACTGCATCATCGCCGCGTCCGACAAACTCTTTCCGCCGCCTAAACCTGTGCTGCCCTGCATACGTTGCACACGCTGCGCCGATGTCTGCCCGGCGGAATTGCAGCCTCAGGAACTGTACTGGTTTGCCCGCGCCAAAAATCTGGCCAAGGCCGAGGATTACCATCTGTTCGATTGCATCGAGTGCGGCGCATGCAGCTACGTTTGCCCCAGCAATATTCCGCTGGTGCAGTATTACCGCTTTGCCAAAAGCGAGATATGGGCTCAACAGGCCGGCAAAAAAGCCGCCGATGCCGCGCGTGAACGGCACGAATTTCGCGAGAGCCGCATGGAACGTGAAAAACGGGAAAAAGCCGAGAAGCTGGCCGCCAAGGAAAAAGCCGCGCTGGCCGCTGCCAAAGAAAAATCCGCTCTGCAACCCGTTGTGACACAAGCCAGGCCTGAGACCGATCCGGCAGATACCATCCAACTCAAGATTCAGGCGGCAATCGATCATGCCAAAGCCCAGGCGGCCGCCATCAAACCGAAAAACATCGAACAACTGACGCCGCAACAACAGGCGGAAGTCGCCGAGATTGAGGCGCGACGCGCAAGAATCCGCGAAACGGCCAAAGACACCACCGAAGGGCAACCATAAAAATGAAGCCACCCTTCTCCTCCTCTACTTACCTTGGTGAAACAACTGATAAGACTACTCAATTCTGGCTAAGGGCTAAAGCCCAAGCCATCATTGATAGCCAATCGACTAAGCACGCAAGCGGGCAAGTCGCAGGTTATCTCCCATGTGCGGGCGCAAACAGTGCAGTCTCGCAGACTCTCATCGAAGGCTAATATGTCCGGATTTTTTTCTCCCTTTATCACCAAGCCTGCCAGCGTATCGCAGATCATGCTGAACGTGCTGCTGGCGCTTGTTCCCGGCATCATTCTTTATGTATGGTTTTTCGGCCCGGCAATACTGGTTACCCTCACCCTGGCCAGCATCACCGCACTCGCTACCGAGTCGCTGATGCTAAAGCTGCGCAACCGCCCGATTGCACCTTTCCTCAAGGACAACAGCGCACTGCTCACCTCCTGGCTGCTCGCCCTGTCCATTCCGCCGCTGGCCCCCTGGTGGCTGGGGGCGGTCGGCACGTCGTTTG
>JAJXTL010000140.1 GCA_021783855.1 Pseudomonadota bacterium | reverse complement strand
ATCACTCCGGCAACCAGCAAGGCAACCTGCCCTGCGGCTATACCCAGCATCCACTTCACCCATTCAGTTTTCAACTCGGCAATCCGCAAATCCAGATCGACCCTGGTCACCATCAAAAAAACGCTTTCAAGATCAATGCAGCCACACCGCCAAGCAACAAACCCATCATCCACTTGATCAATTTGAACTCACCGTCATGTTCGGTCAGCTTTAATTCCAAACGCGCAACATCCTGCTTTGTAGCCAGGATATTGGAAGTTGTTTCCGAAAACACCTCAACTTGTGCTTCGGCCATTGCTCTTGCCTGCACATCACTTACCCCGCCTGCCTTGAGTCGCTCGACGTACTTCAACGTATCGAAAGTCACTGTACTCATATTTCCTCCTGCACGATTTAAGGCGGAGTGTAACAAACTTTCTGTTTAAAAAGCAAAAAACGGGGGAGACTTTCGTCTCCCCCGCTTAATTCAACAATCAACATACTTCATCCGCTGCGCAACACGCAGCGGATAACCGTCGATTAGAACAATACGTACATGTTCAGCATGGTTGTCTTGCTGCCGATGACTTGTGAATTAGTCGCCGTACCTGCAACGCCGGTATTTGCATTATTCCAGAAACCACCGGTTTGACTGACATAAGACAGACGCGCCATCATGTTCTGTTGCAGCTTGTAAGTCGCAGTCAGCATGACTGCGTTGTCGGTCAGGTTATTGCCTGCAAGATCGGCAACACCGCTCTTGCCCTGACGAACGCCTGCGCCGATGGTGGCGATACCAGGCAACACACCCACTTCGGCATTGACGTTGAATGAACTGCGAGTCAACGTACCAGCAACTCCGCTCATGTTGGTATTGTAAGTATTTACAAGACCAACTGGCGCTGCAGGCGCTCTTGCATAGCTGGCGTAAAAGCCGACCGGCAAGCCGCCGATATCACCCTGCATCTGACCGTCAATCGCAGTTGCCTTGGTTTGAGTCATTATACCACCAGCAGCTGCTGTAGTCGTAGTTGGTGCAGTGAATGCAGCCGGATTACTCCCAGGAATGAGCGTGCCAGCCGTCACTACACCTGGAACGACAGCATTCAGAGATGCACCGCTCCAGTTCTGGATACCTACCGCGCTATCCCAGCCTGCCATATCGAACGTGCCAGCGATACGAGCATAGGTAGAACCCAGGGAAGCGACCGTACCGGCTGTAATACCCGTTTGCTGATACTTGGTGATATTGATAAAGCCCATGTCGTTGGTTGCAACAAAACCCATACCCATCGCAGCGCCCGCAGTATTCAAATATTGCTGTGCTGACAAGGCATTGGCAAATTCGTTGTTAGGACCTACCGTGTTGCTCTGCATATGCACGGCGTTCGCGCCGGTATTCAAGGTTTCCATCGTATAGGAAGCACCCTGTGCATCCGTCGCGAAAGGAACCACACCCACGCGAGAATCGCCCACAGGGAACAGAATAGGCAACTTGGCTGAACCCAGTGCGGCAGATGCACCGCCCAGACCCAGTTCGGACAGGAAGCCTGCGAAGTCGCTCACATGACCGCCGAAGAACAACGACGCTTCATTGGCGCCGCCTGCAGCGCCTGCACCGGGCACGCCCCATACGCCGTTGCCGTAATTCTTGGTAACGCCTGTCGTATCAGCAGTCTGATTGGTCTTGACATAACCCAAGCTGGTCAATACTGCCATGTTCAATTCGGCAGGAATGGACAGATTGTCGCCTTCAATCTTGGCTTGTGCGCCCATCATGGTGAAGCCGCCGGCCTTGAACGAACGACCGAAGCCATTCAACAACGGGAAATGCTGGAAGTGACAAGCTGAACAAGCCATGCCGGTTTGACGCGCGAATACTGGCAATGCCGACGCTTCAGGAGCGAATGCAGCAATGGCCATCACGCCGGCGATAGATAGAACGATTTTCTTCATGATTTATCCTCTGGTTTTATATTGGACGTGACGTCAAGCCCTCCCTGCCGCCACTGGCACGAACTCTATAGAAACAGCACGAATACTGTCAAAAAAATATTTTCATATTGTTGTTTTTTTGCAACAGGAAAAAGCAGAAAGCGGTGAGTGGAGAGTAGGGAGTGACGAAAGCTGGTACGACCACTTACCACTTACCGTTTTTATACCCAGTACGCAGCAGCGGTCATGACCCTGCCGTTCAGTTTCATTGCCATTTGCGCAGCTTTGGGCAGTACCGCTCCGCCTAACCCCGTCGCCATGTCTGCATGCGCAGCCTCGTCGGTATACATTTGCGCTACGATCGCCCGGCTCTTTGCATCCTGAGGAGGCAGTTTTGCAAGATGGCCTTGCAGGTGCTGTCCTACCTGATGCTCGGTTTCGGCCAGAAAACCCAGATTCCATTTATCCCCCAGCAAGCCTGCAAACGCACCCATGACCAGGGACCCCGTGTACCAGAGCGGATTTAATACGCTCAAATGTCCGCCCAACTCCTGCACTCGATGCGCCGTCCAGGCCAGATGCTCGGTCTCCTCCTGCGCTGCCTGTTGCAATTTTTGCTGCACGGCAGGATCGCGCGCGGTCAGCGCCTGCCCCTGATAGAGGGCTTGCGCGCAGATCTCGCCGCTGTGGTTGACGCGCATCAGGGCGGCTGCCTGTTTTTTTTCGGCGTCGCTCAACGGCGCGTCCGCTATCTCCGCATCCGGATAGGGTCGCACACTGTGCGCCTGACTTAACAGGGTGCGCAGGCCCTTGTCGAATTCGACGATAAAACGATCCGGATTAAACATGGCATGCTCCCAATAAGGCCATCATTCCCATCTGATGAAACAACTAAGGTAGCACTGATTTATTCGCCTTCCCCGCAAAAGCGGGGAACCAGCGCCTTGTGTAACTGGGTTCCCGCCTGCGCGGGAACGACAAAACCGAATAAATCAGCGGCTCCCTAGTCCATCAAAAAACAATTGCACAGTCACTACTTATGCGCGGGAATGACAGTACAACATGCAATGTAGTCAATTCGCAGACTACCGTCAATAAAAAACGTGCTGATGCCCGTTGAATTCGTTTCGTAAAACAGCCCCCTATCGGGTTCACTGCGGGAGGGCGAAGAACAGTTTGGCAAGCAACGCCAGAATACCGGAGGACAGCGCAAGAGACAGACCAACCATCCAGCGGATCGGTTTCATTTCACCATTGATTTCAGTACGCATTTCGCGCATTTCAGAACGAACTTCGCTGATATCACGCTTGGTCGATAGTTCCTGAGTGCCTGTGGAGAGTACGTCAGCCAGCGCCTCGGCTTCCGCCTTGGCATGGTCGCGCGTTATCCCGGCTTTTTCCAGCCGCTCTACATATTTCAGCGTATCAAAAGTAATTGCATTCATGGCGCACCGATTCTCCCCAAATAACATGGTTTTGTCCATAAAAAACGGGCACCCGAAGGCACCCGTCAACTCCCGCTTTAAATGGCTACCGTTGCGGGCAACCAGGCTAAATTACACGTATCGTTCCCTTTGAACACCTCGTATGTGTCAGACAACCCGTCATTACTGTTTTGCAATGCGAGTCGCATCCCACCCGCCGCCCAGCGCCCGGATGAGATTGACGCTTGCCTGCAGCCGTCTTCTGCGCAAGTTCAGTTCATCCAGCTGCACCTGCTGGGCCTGCGCCTGCGCTATCACAACCTCAAGGTAATTCGCGATTCCTTCGCGGTAACGGTTCATGGCGATAGCCAGCGTGCGATTTGTATCGACTATCGCCTGATTCAAGGCAACCGACTCTTCGGACAAGTCGTTCAGCAACGAAAGATTGTCTTCAACATCTTGAAATGCATGCAGCACGGTGGAACGATACTGCGCACCTACCACCTTGAAGGTAGCTTCAGCCTGATCCACCACCGCCTGACGGCGCCCCGCATCGAAGATGGTCATCAGCGCACTCGGCCCGATCATCCAGAAAAGATTGGGGGCAGTCAGCAACGCCGCCTGGTAACGGCTTTCATATCCGGCAGCAGCCGACAGGTCCACAGTCGGAAAAAAGGCGGCTTTTGCCACGCCGATGCGCGCATTAGCCTCGGCCAGACGTCGTTCCGCTGCTGAAATATCCGGCCTTCTTTGCAATAAATCGGCAGGAACGCCGACTGGAATTGCCGGCAATTGAATATCCACAACGGCAGGCATGATCGAGAAACCGGAAGCCGACTCACCCACCAGGGTGGCGATGGCATGCTCATAAAGCGCACGGCTTGCGGCTATATCCGATATTTTGGCTTTTGTCGTGCCAAGCTGCACGCGGGCTCGTGAAACGTCCAGATCCGAATCGATTCCACCCCGGAAGCGATCCTCGGTCAGCTTCAGCGCCTTGGCATAGTAGCCAATCTCATCCGTCAGCAGTTTTGACTGCGCATCCAGCATGCGCAACGCAAGATAGTCGTTGACAAGCTCCGCCCGCAAACTCAGATGAATCGACTGAAGATCCGCTGCCGCAGCTTGCGCGCCCGCCTCTCCCGCCTTGACATTGTTGCGCACGCGCCCCCAAAGGTCGACTTCATAATTGGCCATCAAGCCGAGCGCCTGATCGCCATACACATTGTACGGTACGCTTGGCGAGCGCAGCGCACGAGTTTGCGACTGCCGATTTCGGGTCGAAAAGCCGCCTGCCGAGACAGTCGGAAGGTAATCGGCACGCGCCTGTGCGGCATAGGCGGTGGCACGATCGAAATTCGCCAGCGCAACGGCCAGATCGGCATTCGCAGTATCCAGTTTCACAACCATGCCATCCAGCGTGGCGTCCTTGTATCCCAGCCACCAGTCACCGCGCGGTTGATTGTCCGCAGGCTGTGCAGGTTGCCAGATGGTGGTTGCCCCCTTAAAGTTCGCGGGCTCTGCAATGACCGGCGTCTTGTAGACCGGCGCCTCGGAACAGCCCGCAAGTATCGACACGCACAAGATCACCGCAAGGCGAATGAAATTCATAGCGAACCCTCGGCATCATGAATTTTCTTTTCCGGGAGATCGTCCGGCTTGCTATCCGGGCGCTTGACGACCACGATGTCGCCCTGCAAGATAGAATCGGATGGACTGTCAATCACACGATCGGCAGCGTCAATCCCGCTCGACACTTCCACCACACGCCCCAGGTCTCGCGCTATGGTGATGTGCTTGAGCACTACGCGATTATCCGTATTCACGGTTGCAACCTGCAGCCCCTCCTTGCGGAACAGCAACGTACTTACCGGCAGACGGAATACGGTCGAATTGGCCGGCAGCTCGAAGTGCACTTCGGCATAGCTTCCGGTGAACAACGCGCCATTTTTGTTATCCATCAGCAATTCGACCTGGGAAGTGCGCGAAGCTTCCCGGATAGCGTTGGAAATCCCCAGTACAGTTGCATCGAAAGTCTGCGATGGCATTTCCGGAAAAATGATATGCACCGTCATTTTCGGCTTGATCAGGGAAGCATAGTTTTGCGGTATCTCGGTATACATGCGCAGCTTTGTGTTATCGACAACCCTGAACAACGGCTGCCCGCTGGTGGTGCCTACTGTGATCAACTGCCCGATATCGGTATTTCTTTCGGTGACGATTCCGTCAAAAGGCGCGACAACGCGCTGGAACGATTGCTCTGCCATCAATGCTTTCAGATTGGCCTCCGCAGCATTCAGCAGGTCATGGCGCGACTTCGCATCGGCCGTCTTCACATCCGATTCCTGATGCGAAACCGAGTCTGTGGTCAGCAGATTCTGCCAGCGCTTCGCGGTCACATCGGCAATCTCCCAATTCGAATGGGCTGTCGCCACATCGGCCTTCGCGCGAAATATCTGCTGATCGAGTTCAGGCGTTTCAATCTCGCCCAACAACTGGCCCTTTTTGACATGCGCGCCTATATCCGTATACCAGACCTTCAAATAACCGTTCACCCTGGCATAAATCGGCGCGTCAACAACGGCACGCACGTTGACAGGCAGAATCAGCCTCTGCGCGCTCAAACCCGTCTCCGGCACCACAACCTTAACCGTCGTGTGCTGTAACTCAACCTGTTTTTGCAAATCGTGCTCATGATTGATCCGCGACAAGATGCCGACCACAGCCATGACAATCAGGAATACCGCAATGAGCCCTCCGACCAGTCGAAGACGTGCCGATACTTGGGGGGAAGGAATTTTTTCAGGCTTCATACATGCTCCATATTTAAAGTACCCTCTTCTGAAGGATCGGTTTTACCTTTTTTCCCATGCACCAGACTAAAGACAACTGGAACGAAGAATAGTGTGGCGAATGTAGCGAATGCAAGACCGCCGACCACCGCACGGCCCAGCGGTGCATTTTGTTCGCCGCCATCGCCAAATCCCAGCGACATGGGGATCATGCCGATAATCATGGCAAGCGCCGTCATCAGCACGGGACGGAAACGGATGAAACCGGCCTCGACTGCCGCCGTGATGCCGCTATCGCCCATTTGCAATCTTTCCCGTGCAAAGCTGATCACCAGAATACTGTTGGCGGTCGCCACACCCATACACATGATGGCGCCCGTGAGAGCCGGCACCGACAAGGGTGTGTGCGTCATAAACAACATCCAGACGATTCCGGCCAGGGCTGCGGGCAGTCCGGTGATAATAACAAAGGGATCCAGCCAGGACTGAAAATTCACCACAATCAAAAAGTAAATCAATACGACCGAACCCAGCAAACCAAACAACAACTCGCGATACGAGTCACTCATCGCCTTTACCTGTCCGCGCACCACGACAAACGACCCCTTGGGAACATCCTGGGCGGTATCCTTCACTATCTGATCGATATCGCTGGCTACACTTCCCAGATCGCGATCCTGCGCAGCGCCGAAAATATCGATGGTCGGCTGCACGTCGTAATGCGACACAACCGCCTCGCCTTGCCCTCTGCTGATTTCCGCCACGCTGCCCAGCAACTGCGAAGATAAGGTACCGTCCTGCCCCGCCGCAACCGGAATGTTTCGCAGATCGTTCAGCGTATCAAGGCGGTACTGAGGAGTTTGCACCACCAGCGGATACGACACACTGTTGCTCGGGTTCACCCAGAAAGTAGGCGCAGTCTGCAAGCTGCCGGACAGGGAAACCAGCATATTGGTCGCTATGTCATGCTGAGTCATGCCCAACTCCCTGGCGCGGGTGCGGTTCACATTCACATGCAGCTCGGGCTGATTGAATGCCTGCTGTA
>JAJXTL010000019.1 GCA_021783855.1 Pseudomonadota bacterium | reverse complement strand
GGCGCTGGTGCGCAAGACAGTCGCGGATTTTGTCGCCAACGGCCCGACTGAAAAGGAACTGGTCGCCGCCAAGCAGAATATCATCGGCGGGTTTCCGTTGCGCATCGACAGCAACCGCAAGATACTTGAATACCTGAGCTTGATCGGCTTCTATGATTTGCCGTTGACTTATCTGGACGATTTCACCGGGCGTGTGGAGCGGGTTACCGCAGCACAAATCAAGGACGCCTTTGCCCGTCACATTCATCCTGCGCAAATGGCCACGGTGATCGTCGGCGCACCTGCGTCCGAGTCAAAATCTGCCGGGGCTGAAAATAAATAAAGTCAGGATAGGCGGTGGCGAACTGCGCAGCCGCATCATTACTTTCCCCGATGCGGAAGGATTGCGCCCGACGCCGGACAGGGTGCGCGAGACGCTGTTCAACTGGCTGGGGCAAACGCTGTATGGCAGGCGTTGTCTGGATCTGTTTGCCGGCAGCGGCGCGCTGGGTTTTGAAGCGGCGTCCCGTGGGGCTGAACTTGTGCTGATGGTGGAGAAAAGTTTGCCGGTATTTCGCGCCTTGCAGGATAATGCCGGAAAATTGGCATGCAGCCAAGTCATGTTGCGTCATCAGGACGGGCTGGAATTCATCCGCCGCGATGCGCAGCGCTTCGATGTGATCTTTCTGGATCCGCCTTTTCAGAACGATTATTTGCCTAAATTGCTGGGGCTGTTGCCGCAACACCTCTGCGACAACGGCGTGGTGTATGTGGAGTCCGGCGCTGAAATGGAAGTGTCATCGCCCTGGCAGCTTATAAAATCGGGCCGGGCAGGGCAGGTGTATTTTCAATTGATAGGTTTGAACGAATGATTAAAGTAGTCTATCCGGGAACCTTCGATCCCATCACCAGCGGTCATGAAGACGTGGTGCGTCGTGCTGCGGGGTTGTTTAGCGAAGTGATTGTGGCGGTGGCAAAAAGCCGCGCGAATACGCTGTTCACGCTGGACGAGCGGGTGGACATGGCGCGTGAGGTGTTTGCGGGTTTTGGCAACGTGCGCGTGGAAGGTTTTGACGGTTTGTTGATGAGTTTCGTGCAATCGCAGCAGTCTCGCGTGGTGTTGCGCGGCTTGCGTGCCGCATCGGATTTTGAATATGAATTTCAGCTGGCGGGCATGAACCGTAACCTGTATCCGGAAATGGAAACCCTGTTTCTGACGCCTGCCGAACAGTACACCTTTATTTCGGCCACCATGGTGCGCGAAGTAGCGCGTTTTGGCGGAGATGTCGGCAAATTTGTATCGCCTTCCGTCGCCCTCCGCTTGCAACAAAAAAATGATAATTTGAATTAACGGGCATTGAGAAGCGCCCATCCCTAATGATAAAAAGTGACATGCCCGTTCCCTCACTCCCGTTCCCTCTCTGATGAGGCAACTAGCCAATCGACTAAGCCCGCAATCGGGCAAGTCGCTGGTTATCCCGGAGGGCGAGGAGTACGGCTCGTCGCTTCGCGAGTTTCACGTTAAATGGAGTAAAACTATGGCACTGCTGATTACCGATGAATGTATCAACTGCGATGTGTGTGAGCCGGAATGTCCGAACGAGGCGATTTCGCAAGGCGATACCATTTACGTGATTGATCCGAAAAAATGTACCGAATGTGTCGGTCACTACGATACCCCGCAATGCGTGGAAGTGTGCCCGGTGGACTGCATCCCGAAAGATCCGGCCAACGCGGAAACCCGTGCGCAGTTGCAGGCCAAATATGAAAAACTGATGGCGTCCAAACGCTGATTCATGGCGAGTGGCCTTGCGCGAAACAAGCCGTGCCGGCGCAGTTTTTTGTCAAAACAGGCATCATTTCCAGATGCCCTTGATCGGCTCCGCGTCCCGGCTGGCGCCCAGCGCGGGTAAGCCGTAGAAGTCGAGCAGCGTTCGCAACACGTTGTAATGACTGATGCGCTGGCCGCTAATCCCCGCCTTGACCATCGGGCCTGCCAGTATCGTGACGATACGGTTGTTCCCCTTGTAGTCGTCCTCATCCCAGGTCAGTATCAACAGACTGTTGTGTTTATACGCCCACGCAAGGTAAGGTTCGATATGTGTCTTGAGCCATGCGTCTGCAACAGGAAAGCTGCCGTCGTGCATGTCGTGATTCTGGTCCGGGATGACGAAGGATACGGCAGGCAGTTTGGCAAAGTCCCGCGCAAACTCGTCAAAATTCAGGTTGATCGAAGCGGGCAGGCTCTGCCAGTTGGCGGCCGGATTGTGTTTGCGCCGGTACGCGCCCGATATGCATTGCTTGCCCTCGGCAGCGGGCAGTGCTTCCGAATAGCTGGCAAAGCCAAGATTTCCACTCAGCAAGGCAGCGGCAAGATTGTCGCCGCTCAGATTCTGCGGGCAGTCATCGTCGACAACGCCTTGGGTCGAGCCGGAAAACAACGCCAGATAATTCGGCTGGCTGGGATGCGTGACAGCGTATGACTCCGTGAACAGCGTGCCGCGCCTGGCCAGTGCGTGGATGTAGGAGTTGCGGTTAAGCGGGGCCATGATCTCTGCATAGCCGCGATTTTCCTCGATGACCACCACGACATGATCGGGACGCGGCAGCGGACCGGCGAGTGCGGCAGGCGCGATGATGAAAGCCAGTAGTAGAGTCAGTGTATGGCGCATGGTGTCGTCTGAGGTGTCGCTGCAGATTGTAACATTGCCAGACGTAATTCAGATGAGCTGGAAATTCACAAGACGCATTTCAATAAAAATCCTTGAATGATGGAATAACTCAGGCTGTCCACTCGTCTACCTTACAATTGCGCTGCAAAGTGTAAGAAATTGTTGCGCGGGAATGTGGGCTTTTGCATGTAATAATTTATATATGCATCTGTTTTCATGAGTAATACCGGTATTTTTAGGGCGGTAAGCCAAGCGGGTGCCGGGCTGTTCCAGAGAAATAAATAATACAAATATACTTAAAATCTTAGGGGAGTCACATGAAAAAAACAACACTAGCGGTTGCCATGTTTGCCGCTTTCGGACATGCACCTGCTTCTTTTGCCGCCAACTGGTTTCAAATGCAGAACTATGAAGCGCCCGGCGCGCCGGAGTATAAATTCTGGGGTTTTATACAGCCGCAATACCAGCACAATCTGGGTGGTGCAGCCGCAGGTCTTACCGGCGCTCCCGGCGCGAGAGCGTATAACGGACAAATACCGGTTCTCAATCTGGTAGGGCCCGATCTGACCAGTAAAGATCAGGGGCAGATATTCCGCTTTCGTCCGGGTTTGCGCGGGGTCATGCCGGGCACTGACGAAAAAATCAACTACTTTCTGTTGGCTGAACTCGGCAATAATGCCATTACCGAGAATGGCTCGGTGAACGGTGTCTACAATAAAAGAATGGGTGTGATGACCGATGCCACGGTGTCCTTGAACTATATCCCCGGCGCGCGCGTAAGGCTGGGGTTGGGGCGCCTGCCGGTCGGCGAAGAAGCCATGCTGGGCGAATATGCAATGGATTACATCAACTTCACCAACGTCACCGATGGACTGCTCAACGAGCGTTTCGTCACCCCTTATGCCGTGCCCGCTTCAGCATTTGCGCCTGCAGCAGGCATCAACATGAACGGCGCTAAAAATCAGGCCGGGACACTCGCAGGCTCGGTGGGCGCCTTCCGCGACACCGGCGTCGAAGTTTACGACTGGTTCAGAAAAGACATGATGGAATACAATTACGCGGTGATGGTGAGCCAGGGCGATGGTCTCAATTTCAATACGGCAAATAATCCCGGCAATCACGATGTGACCGTTCGGTTGCAGACTTCCTATTTGTTTGGCGAGGGTACAGGGCCCAAGCGTGAAGATGTCACGGCCTATGTCTGGCATCAGGACGGCAAGCGCTATTTTAATGGCGTCAATTACGACCGTCTGCGGCAGGGTGTGGGACTCAAATACTTGCATGGGCCGCTGCGCCTGGGTACCGAGTACATACAGGGTAGCGGCATGATTTATATGGGACCGAATCCCGCATTCAACCAGGTAATGGGAGGCTTTGTGCCGGTGCAGCTGATGGCCGTGGAATCCACTAACAAGGCAAGCGGCTATTACCTCGATGCGGGATGGAAATTCACCGAGAAATTAGAGGTCGATCTGCGCTTCGACTCCTACGACAAAATGACAAATTCGTTGCCTGATGAACGCAGACTCAATACCTGGACGATAGGCGGACAATATTTCTACGGTCCGGGATTGCGTTTCTCGCTGAATTACGCCTATCGCACGGCCAGTGTGGTCAATCCCGGCACTGCTGCTGCGGGACCGGCATCGATTGCACTCAACAATGCCATGAATGTGCTGGATGCGACGGGCAACGTGTTTAGTGCGCAGATGACATACCGGTGGTGATCGTCTCAAGCTGAACAGAAAAGGGCGCTCAGGCGCCCTTTGTTGTTACAAAACTGACTTGTCCGGAGCCATATTTTCTCAGGGGCGGATATAGGCCCAGCCTTCTTTTTGTCGTTTCATCAGTTCGACCACGCCGCCCGGAACGTAACCGGCGGATGACAACATGTCGTCTTTGGTCAGCTTCTGGCTTTTCATGGTGGTTTGGCATGCGACAATATTTACGCCTTCAGCTATTGCCTTGTCTACCCGGTCGCCGACTTCGGATTCGAGCTTGAGCATGTCGATGCCCGGGCCGTAAGCGACGATTTCCACGTCAACGTTGTCTTTGCCGAGGGCATCCTGCACATTTTTTGCGTTGTTAAGTGCCAGATTCCACTTGCCGGGGGCCGCATCGCTCACCTGGAAAACCACATGTTCATGTGCCGCCGTTTGCATGGCGGGTGTTGCGCAAAATGATGCAGCAGGCAGGGCGAGCACGGCAGCAAGAATGCTGAGTTGAAGGCTGTGTTTCATTACTTGATTTCTCCTCGAATGGTAGAATTGACATCGTTGCAGGGTGCTACTGAGGATGACGCGTGCAGAATGAATTTTATTCCCTGGAGTTTCTCTGTAAGATGAGCTGGTGCATGGAATATTTCTTCCTGTTGTTGCGTCTTACCGTACGAGGCAACTTGTTCCGATTTTTAGGTGAAATCTAATAATGAAAATTCTCTCGCTTTTCTGCCGCACTGACAGTTTCCAGGAACAACTGGAGCAAATCCGGCCCAGGTTGTACAGGATGGCTTATTCCTGGAGTCACAACGCGGCGCTCGCCGATGATCTGGTGCAGGATACGCTGGCCAAGGCGTTTAAAAATGCCAACCAGTTGCGAGACCCGGCGCTGTTTAATGGCTGGCTGTTCAGTATTCTGGCTAACTGCTGGCGCGACCATTTTCGCAGGCACAGGGAGATGGAGGATATAGACGAATTCGACGATATCGAAAAACTCGGAGAATGCGGCTGTGTGAATGTCGTTACACCGGAACATGAGCATGAACAGTCGCAAATTGTTTTCCGCGTGCGCGATGCGGTTGCCAGACTGCCTGTCGGTCAGCGCCAGGTGCTGATGCTGGTGGATCTCGAAGAATTTTCATATACGGAAGTGGCGAGCGTGCTGGCTATTCCTATCGGGACGGTCATGAGTCGCTTGTGCAGAGCCCGTCAGGCGTTGAAAAGCTTGTTGAAGGAACTTGCGCCAACGCAGCCTGCCAACGTCAGTCCGATCAGGAGGGTTGTGTGATGAACGATCAAAATATCTCGGTTGAATATCTGAATTCCTTTGTCGATAACGAGTTGGATTCGGACGAAAAAAGTGAGCTGTTCGAGAGGCTCGGACATGACAGTGCGCTAAAAGAGCAGGTGTGCGAGTTGCGCGACCTGAAGGAAAAGGTGCGGCATGCGTATCATCAGTTGCCGGTTCGTTCCGGGGTGTCCGCCAAAAAACAACCTTCCTATTTCCGGCGCATGCAATCGCTGGCGGCTTGCCTGCTTCTGTTGCTGGCAGGCGGCGCATCCGGTTGGGTGATTGCCGGCGGGACGGATTCAAAAAGCGGCACGAAAATGGTGCGCCTGCTACAGACTATACAGGGCAGTGTGGTCGTCTCGGAACCGGACAAGATCATCGTTCAGGTCAGTAATTCCAATCCGGTCAGGCTCAAGACGGCGCTGGATGAGACCGAAAACCTGCTGGAAACTTACAAGCGTTCGCACCGTCCGTTGCAGGTGGCGATTATCGCCAATGACAGCGGCGTTAATTTATTGCGCACGGATGTATCGCCCTATGCCGCGCGATTAAGGTCGATGAAGGCTAAGTACCCGAATCTGACCTTTCTGGCGTGCAACCAGACGATCAATAAATTGCGCAAGGCAGGCGTCATAGTCAAGCTGTTTCCCAATACCGCGATTGCATCATCGGCGCTGGAGGAAATCAACAAACGCCTGCTGCTGGGTTGGGATTATGTCAGGGTGTGAAGACCCCTAACCAGGCCGGATAAGGCGCGGGCCAGGTCATTCAGGAATGCCATGTGAGCATCGCTCATGTCAAAGTTGGCACTACCTGAAAGTAGCGTCCGCGCGGATTTAGCAGAAGAATAGCGCCACGCGGTTGAAGTTGCAGATCGTAGTAATGGTCCAGAATCGCGAACAGGCGTTCAAGCAGGATGTTCAGGTCGGAAGTTTCATTGTTGGAAATAGCCAACTCGAATAACAACCTGCTGATGGCCGACATTCCGTCTTTCTTGTCCATTACCCTCCCCGGATTTCAGCGCGTTGCCTGACGAGTAGCCAGTATTTTTATAGGTTTTTTCTGACTATGGCTGGAGAGTGCCTTATTTCTGGCAAACTCCGCAATAGAAACTTGAACGTTGACCCTGTTTGATTTGCCTGATCGGTGCATCGCAGCGGCGACAGGGTTCACCCGCCCGGCCATAGACCCAATGCTGTTGCTGGAAGTAGCCTGGATTCCCCGAGCTGTTGACGAAATCGCGCAATGTGCTGCCGCCTGCGATAATGGCGGCATTCAGGGTTGCATGGATGGCTGCAACCAGCTTGATGCAGCGTGCCAGACTGAGTTTGCCGGCCATCTGTTGCGGACTGATCCCGGCGCTGAACAGCGCTTCGCTGGCGTAGATGTTGCCTATGCCGACTACCACCTGGCTGTCCATGATGAATTGCTTGATGGCAACACTGCGGCCTCGCGTGACCCGGTAAAGATAGCGGGCATCAAAGCTATCCGCTTCCAGAGGTTCCGGGCCCAGACGAGTCAGCAGCGGGTGCGTGTTTATATCGCCTGCATGCCAGAGCACTGCTCCAAAACGGCGAGGATCGCGCAAGCGCATCAGAAGACCGTTATTCAGAATCAGATCGAAATGATCGTGTTTCTCCGCCGGCGTGTCAGTGGGCAGAATACGCAGGCTGCCTGACATGCCCAGATGCAGGATCAGCGTGCCGTTGCCGCAACTCAGCAGCAGATATTTGGCGCGGCGCGTGAGGGCAAGTACGGTCTGGCCCGGCAAAGGCATATCTGCGGGGATGGGCCAGCGCAGGCGGGCGCAGCGGATCACCATGCCGGCGATGGTTGCACTCTCAAGATGAGGCGCCAGGCCGCGCCGCGTGGTTTCAACTTCCGGTAGTTCAGGCATAATCAATGGTGCCGAAAATTGGCTGGGTCACATTGCGCCATTTTCAGCGCAGTTTTTATGCAGCCAGTTTATCAGCTCGGCTGTCGGCATGGGCTTTGCGATCAAATAACCCTGCAGCAGGTCGCAGCCCAGGGTGCGCATCAGTACGAGATCGGCCTCGGTTTCGACGCCTTCAGCGACGGTGAATAACCCCAGCTTGTGTGCCATGTCCATGCTGCTTTCCAGAATTGCGCGAGCCGCTGCATCCTGACTGCCTTTTGAGACAAAGCTGCGATCCAGTTTCATCTCGGTAAACGGTATGCGGCCCAGTTGTTCAAAGGACGAATAGCCGATGCCAAAGTCGTCGATGGACAGACCGAATCCTTTGATGCGTAAACGGGTCAACACGTCCAGCGCGGTGGTCAGATCTTCCAGTACGCCGGTTTCGGTCACTTCCAGGATGACATCTTCAGCCTGAAGACCCGCCGACAGCGTTCGCTCAAGGATGAAATCGGGCAGGCTCAGATCATTGAGCCAGCGACCGGAAAGATTGATGGCGATTTTCAACGGAAACCCCGCTACGCGCAACTTCGCCCCTTCGTTTAATGCAGCGGCGAGCAACATCTGCGACAACTTTCCTATCAGCCCTGTCTGTTCGGCCACGGTAATGAAAATATCGGGTGGCACAAAATTGCCGTCCTGACGAATCCAGCGCGCCAGCGCTTCCACGCCTACCGTGCGCAGGCTGGATGAAACCACCTTGGGTTGTAACCAGACGAGGAATTCGCCCCCCGCCATGCCGGCGATGATGTCGTCCTGCGTGATAACGGGTGCGACAAAGGCAGATCGGTCATGCTCAGGCATTTTGCAAGACAGGGAAAGCAGAGGTACGATCTGTGTGGCTACCACGGGTTTGCGTACATGACCCAGTATGCATAATCCCTGCAATCCTGCCAGTCGGCTTACGCTAACCAACACTTTTTCATCAGCGCCGCTGATCAGAATGACGCCTCCGTCAAATCCGGTTTTGCCGATATTTCGTATCAGCTCAACGCCATCCATTTCCGGCATGTTGAGATCGCACAACAGCAGTTCAATGCTGCCCTTGTTTGCCAGCAGTACCTGCATGGCTTCCAGTCCGTTCCGGGCATTCAGCACGAGGGGTACGCCCAGCGTTGCGAGCAGGCTGCTCATCTGTTGCACGACGACCGGATCGTCGTCTATCACCAGCACGCACTTCAGCGTCGTGAAGCTCGTCGTCACAGTGGGCACGGCGAAGGTGGTTCCGTGCAGGTTGCAGGAGGCGGCTGCCACTTCCTGCAGCGCCGCCCGCAGGGCAGTCAGGGATTCTTCGATATAAATCGTTTGTTCTTCCCGGATGTGTTGTTCCAATGCCTCAGCCAGTTGCGCGTAACGCAACGCACCTACGGTTCTGGCTGACGATTTTTGTTTGTGCATTTCGCGTGAAATGGCAGCACTGTCGCTCGATTCCGAGCGTGCAAGGCCTTCGCCGGTCGCGCCGATAAAGGTTGCAATCAGGTTTTGCGCTTGCGTCAGGTCAATTTTGCCGAGATTGTGGTAGAGGTGATCGAGACTCAGTATCGCGTTGTCATCCGCTATGGTCGTCTGTCCGAACGTTAGGGGGGGCATTTCAAGCCAGCGCGCCAGCATGCTGCGCAACCCTTCCAGTGCAATCGGCTTGGTCAGCGTGTCATCCATGCCCGCCGCGCGGCAGTTTTTCAGTTCGGCATCGTCAGCGGCAGCGGTGGTGGCGATCATGGGGATGTGTTTGCCGCTGGACTTCTCGTCTTCGCGCACCGCCAACGCAAGCGCAAGCCCGTCCATTACCGGCATATTGAGATCGGACAAGATGAGATCGTAGGATGTGGCGCGGTACTTTGTCAGCGCTTCGGCACCATTGGAGGTCATTTCCACCTTGCAGCCCAATGTTTGTAATTGCATGCGCAGCACATTCTGGTTCGGGAGATAGTCTTCGACCACCAGTATATGCGGCAGTTTGGCGGTTTGAATTGCCGTGCCGGGCAATTCCACCCGGAAGGTGCTGCCTGTGCCAGGCTCGCTGTCAACGCCGATGCTCCCGTGCATCGTTTCCACTAATCGTCGGGCGATGGCAAGTCCTATGCCCACCCCTTCGATAGCGCCCATTTCCGCACCCAGACGGTTGAACGGCTGAAAGAGATGTTTCTGCACCTCGGGTGTCATACCGATGCCGGTGTCCGACACAAAAATCCGTATGCAATGACCGCTTGCTTCAGCGGACAGGGTGACGCGCCCGCCCTTGCGGTTGTACTTGATGGCATTGGAGAGCAGATTGTTCAATACCTGCAACAGATGATGGCTGTCCGCATCGATTACGAAGCGGTTGCAACTGTCATCGCGTATCAGCGTGATGTTGCGGCTTGCGGCGAGCTGACTGTTTTGGCTGCAGCATTGACGCACGACATCGGACAGTGCAATCGTGCTGATCTGCATTTTCATATTTCCGGATTCGATGCGTGCAAGATCGAGCACATCATTGAGCAGGGACAATAAATGATCGCCTGCGCGATGGATTTCGCCTGCATTCTCGATTGCTTGAGCCGGCAAATCCGTATCCAGTTGTATCAACTGGGCATAGCCCAGGATGGCGTTGAGCGGCGTGCGCAGCTCATGGCTCATGCTGCTCAAAAACAGATCCTTGCTGCGATTGGCGGCTTCCGCTTTTCCCAGGTCGGCAGTGCGTTGCGCTATCTGAGCTTCAAGTTTTGTATAAGAAGTCTGCAAGTGCTCGGCCATGCGGTTGAAGGAAGTCGCAAGTTGCTGCAATTCCGTCCAGCCGATAACCGGTGCGCGATGGCTCAGATCGCCTTCAGCGATTTGTCCGGTCACAGCGATCAGTTTTCGTATCGGCGCAACCAGCGCACGTCCCAACAGCACGGCGATCAGACCCGCCAGCAGCAAGGAGGAAACCAGCGCGATCGCCAGGGATTTTTTCAGGCGGTAAAGCGGTGCGAAGGCCTCAGCCGTATTGATCTTGGCCACCATACCCCAGTGCAGGGCGGGCAGATAGCGCCATGCTCCGACGACTTCCGTCCCGGAATAGTCAACACCTATACCCTGCCCGGACACGCCGGACAGGGCAGCCTGCATGGGTTTGCCCAACTTGTCGGGTGAGACAATATGAAAATATTTTCCGTCCGGAAAACGTTTTGACTGCCCGATGAACAGGATTTTTTTGCCTTGCGGTTGCGCTATCATCGTTGTGCCGGCCTTGCCCATTCCCGTGGCATCGGTGGTGACGGCAGCCAACTGGGCGATATCCAGCTGCAAGTCCAGCGTACCGATCGTCTGCCCGGCTTTCAGGACAGGGCTAACGATGAAAATTGCATAGCGGCTGCCCGATGGCGGGTAAAGAGAAGCCGGGGTGATTTGTGTCTCGCCCGTGCGCAGGGCGGCGCGATGTGCCATGGACAGCGGCTCGTCGCGTCCGCTTTCGCTATTCAGATTGCTGTCAAGATTGACTTCGCGTCGCGTTGAAAAAACTACCCTGCCGGCGGTGTCGGTGAGCATCAGATCGTGGTAACCCGATTCTTCCAGTCGCAGCGTGTCTAGGTAATCCTGATAGGGTTTTTCGCGGCTAAGATGCAGGGGTGAATCGACATTTTCGTGCAGCGTTGAAAATGTTTGCAGCGCTTCAATCAGCACTGGCGATGCTGCCAGTATCCGGCTGTCGGTGAGTCGTTCATTGAGATAAGTATTGATTTGATTGTATTTTTTGTCGGCAATGGCGGAGAGTTCCTTCAGTTCGTCCTGGTGCAGGGTTCGCTCGAATTGCTGCATATAAAACCAGGATAAACCGGCCAGGGGCAGGGGCGAGAGCAGTAAAAAACCTATCAGCAAACGGGTGGTAATCCTATGGGTGCGGTTCATCGTCAGCCTTGAATATTGCATCGAGAATCGCCAGAAAATTCGTCAGATTCAGCGGTTTGGTCAGGTAATGCAGAAAGCCCGATTCGATGCCTTTATTTTCGTCGCCTTTCATGGCATTGGCGGTGACGGCAATGACCGGGATGTGCGCGGTACGGGCGTCGGCTTTGAGTCGCTTCAGTGCGGCATAGCCATCCATGTCAGGCAGATTGATGTCCAGCATGATCAGCGCGGGCATCTGAGTCTGCGCTTGTGCTATGCCGTCTTCAGCCGTGGCTGCATGATGCAGCTCCAGGTTTTCCCGCTTGCCAAAGACTTGCAGCATCAGACGATAATTCATCGGATTGTCTTCGATGTAGAGTACCACAGGACGGGTTTTCCGCAAGCGGGCGAGGTCGTCTGCATTTTCGTCAGATGCCGGTTCGAGCGGACAGGGGGACGCTTCAGAGATAAGCGGAAACTCGACCCAGAAGGTGCTGCCTTGTCCTGCGGCGCTCTCGAAACCGATGACGCCCTTCATGGCTTCGACGATGCGCCGGGTGATCACCAGACCGATGCCGGTTCCTTCCACTTCGCTGCGTTCTTCGCCAAGACGGTCGAAGGCATTGAAAATGCGCCCCTGTTTATCGGCGGCAATGCCGGGGCCGTTATCGACTACGCTGATGCGCACCCGATCCTCATGGAGGATGCAGTTCACTCTTACTGTGCCTTGCGGTCTGTTGTACTTGATCGCGTTGCTGAGCAGATTGATCAGCACCTGGCGCAGCCGGACATGATCCGCCATCACCGTGGCTTCCTTGCCGGAAGAAACGGCTTCGATCAGTTGTATGCCTCTGTTGCGAGCCTGCGATTCCACCATGGACAGGCTGCTGTGCAGTACGCTACCTATCTGTACCGGTTCCAGCGAGAGTCCCAGCATGCCCGATTCGATGCGAGCCAGATCTATCATGTCGTTGATCAGGGATAGCAGGTGTTCGCCGGCACGTTCGATCTCGCGGGCATTGTCGCGTGTCTCCTGCGGCAACGCCGCATCCATGGTGAACAACTGCGAAAATCCCAGTATCGCATTCAGCGGCGTGCGCAACTCGTGGCTCATGCTGGCCAGAAATTCGCTCTTGGCGCGGCTGGCGGATTCGGCGGCATCGCGGGCCAGGATCAGTGCCTGTTCCGTCCGTTGCAGTTCGCTGACATCCTGTACGGTGCCTATCATCCGGGCGGGCTGTCCGGTCGCATCGAATGTCACTTCAGCCATTCCATGGATATAGTGTTCGCTGCCGTCCGGCCAGAGAACCCGATGCAGACAATCGTACGAGCAGTCGCCTGACAGCGCCAACTCGGTTAAACGCTCAACTCTGGCGACCTCCTCGGGATGTATCCCCTGGCGGAAGAGATCGTAATTTGGCGTGGCAGACTGCGGTTGCAAACCCCACAGACGAAAGTGCTCGTCCGACCATTGCAGGTTACCTGACTGCGGATGCCATTCAAAACTGCCGATATGCGCGACTTTCTGCGCCCGATTCAGGCGTTGTTCGCTGTCGCGTATCTTCAATGTGGCGTCATTGATCATCGCCTCGGCTTCCTTGCGCGCGCCGATATCGCGGCAGGATCCATATACCGTGCCATCCGGCAGCAGGGCTGCATTCATTTCGATCGCCAGCTTGCGGCCGTCCTTCCTGATGAGTCTGATTTCCCGGTGCATAAGGCCCTCGACGAGCAGCACTTCATGGAAGTTCTTCCGGTAAACTTCCCGCCATTCCGCAGGCACCATATCGTAAATACTCATGCTCAGCAGTTCTTCACGGCTGTAACCCAGCAATGCAACGGCCCGGTCGTTGACGTAGATCCAGCGCTCGTTTATGCCTGCCACATACACGGCATCTGCGGCGTTATCCAGCACCATGCGCAACTGCATCTCGTTGTTGCGCAAGGATTCTTCATGCTGCTTGAGTCTGGAAATATCGGTGCGTATGGAAATATACCGGTAAGGCACGCCGTTTTCATCGAGAAAAGGCACGATGCTGGAGGATACCCAATACAGGTGACCGTCCTTTGCCCGGTTGCAAATTTCTCCCTGCCATATTTCTCCGCTGCCGATCGTATTCCACAGTTCATCGAAGAAGGCAGCGGGGTGAAAACCCGAGTTGACGATGCGATGATTGCTGCCCAGCAGTTCCTCTCGTGTATACCCGCTGATCCGGCAGAATTTATCGTTGACTTCGAGAATGTTGCCGGCAAGATCGGTGGTGCTGATGATGGCGTGAGCGTCCAGAGCCTGGCGCTGCCGGTCTTGCGCATAGCGTATCGACTGCATGGCTGCTGCCTGTTCCAGGCTGTGCCGGTAGCGTCGCGCATGCAGGGCGATGACAGAGATCAGGTGTGCCGGATTGACCGGTTTGACCAGAAAATGGTCGCCGCCGCGATCCAGCGCCAAAAGTTGCCTCGATACATCGGTTTCTGCCGACAGGTAGACTATCGGGATAGCGGCGTACCGCTGCTCATCGTGCAGGATGGCTGCCAGTTCGGGGCCCGTGCATTCCGGCATGTGCATGTCCAGCAACAGTACCTCGGCTGCAAAGTCATCCAGCATGTCGAGCACCTCCAGCGGATTGAGCGCCTCGCGCACCTCCAGGCCGGCCTTGCGCAGCATCAGAGCGTGAGCGGCAAGTTCTGAAGCTGAATCATCCACAATCAATATACGGTAGGCCTGCTTTGGTGCCGGTGAGGCAGAGGCGGAAATCATCTGCAACAGCGCTGCTGGGTCGACCGGCTTGGTCAGGTAACGGGTCGCCCCCGCGCGATGTGCGGAGAGACGGGCCGCCATGTCATGGCGCAGCGAAAGAAAGATGACAGGCAAGGCGGCGTATTCTGGCAGCTTCAAGTCTGCGATGGCGCGTGCGCCCGCCTCGCTGCCTTCGGGAAAAACCATGTCCATGACGATGGCGGCAGGCAGCATGTCGCTTTGCAGTGCGGTGCGTAAGGAGGCGAGTTCACTGAGTATTTCGACCTGATAACCTTCATCCTCCAGTACGCAACGCAGCCAGTCCGTATGCTGCGCATCGTTGCCCAACACCACGATGCGCGACATGACGCTATTCACCGGTGGCGGAATAGGCAGGTAAGCAGGATGGGCGGTCTTTGCTGCAAGCCCGGCACAAAGCACATGCAGAGTATCGCCTCTCGAAGAGGCGGTGATTTTTTCCAGTTCGTGCGCCAGTTCGGCAAGCTTCATCAGCCCGTGAGTGCGGGCGGTGTCGGCCAGATTGTGCGTCGCAAGACGCAGCGATTCGAACGAGCCCGGCTCGCCTCGCGAGGCGGCATCCAGCAAGGCATGCAGCGCGGCGATGCGCTCAGGCATCTGTGCGGTGAGTTCGTCTCGCAAGCGTGATAGTGCGGTCTGCAAGTCAGTGATCATGAGAAAATCCCGGTTGAAGATCGATCCGATGAAACTGAGTGTTACGGTCGGTTACTATACTACACTACGCCAAAATATCTGTCTGTGCTCCCTGGCCTATCGTCGCGGTCGTTCAGGTACGACGACGCACCCACCAGATGTATATGCCAAATCCGGCCAGCAACAGCGGCGCACCGAACAAAAAGGCGGCGCTGATGATGGTGAGTTGTGTTCTGGAGAGCACGATGTTGCTGTCTTTTGCCGCGCGCGGTTGCAAAGTGATGAGCTTGTCATCGCGGGCCAGCCAGTTCACCATGTTGACCCCCAGATCCACGTTTCCGCCGTTGCCGGCGAAGCTGTTGGCGAGGAAGGCGCCGTTACCGACCACCACGATACGCTGCTCCACATCGTTGATGTTGCGTTGCATCGCAAGCGCGATGACGTTAGGGGCAGGCGTGTCGTGCTGTTTGCCCAGGGCCGGTTGACTGCCCGGGCTTATCCAGCCTGTGACATCCACCAGTATATGATGCCGCCAGTCCGGATTTTCATGCCAGACCAGCGGACGGGCTGCCGGGTAGGCCGTAATCAGGTTGAAGCCGTTGGTGATGACGTGCGGCGGATAGGTCGTGCCCAGCGACCAGCTGGCGGGCACATTCATATCGGCGGCGGCAGGATCGATCACGATGCCGGGCGGCAGTTGCAGATCGAGCTTTTCAGCCAGGCGCTCCAGTCCGTGCAAAGGTTCTGCATCGATCAGCCAGAGCAGGTTGCCGCCGCGCTCGACATAGCGCAGCAGTTTATCAACCTCACCCGGCATCAGATCAATCTGCGGCTGGGTGATCACCAGCACGCGTGTATTGATGGGCACATCCTGCGCGATGGCCAGATTCAGGCTGTTTATTTTGAAGCCGTTTTCCTTGAGTTTCGCACCGAAATACAGCCCCATGTCGTGGTTCGCGTGCCCGTCGAGTTTGCGCTCGCCGTCGCCGCCCAGATAAGTCACGGTCTGGTCCGCGGTATGCGCCAGGCGCAGCAGGGTGCTGGTGAGTGTCTGTTCATTGATCAGGGTAAGGTGTTCGCTGCGTCCGGCGTATTCGACGATCATCTCGCCGTTGAGCTGGATGCGTGCGGCACGGGTTTTTTCAGGTTCCTTTTCGGGGTCGATATACACCAGTTTCACATCGGGTTTGTAGCGTTGGTACAAGCCAATAAAATCGCTGATGATTTTGCGTATGTCGCCCAGGCGCGCGTCCTGGAGGGTGGCATAAACGGTGATGTTGACCGGCCCGGCAAGCTGTTTGAGGACGGATACGCTGGCAGGTTCCAGGCTGTTGCTGGCGTTGAAAGTGATGTCGCGTTGCAAAGGATGGCGGTAGGATAAGTAGCCCAGGCCAGTTGCGCTGCCCGCCAGCAGCAGCACGAAGATCAGATTGCGCAGAGAAGTCGATTCGAGGAAATTACGCAGCATGGCTTATCCGTATATGCGGTTGTTGTGCAGCCGCTTGATGGTCAGCAACAGGAAAGCGGTCGTGAACAGCAGGAAAAAGACAGCGTCCCGGCTGTCGAGCAGGCCGGCGTTAAAATTCTGAAAATGGTACAGGGGCGAGAATTGATGCCAGAGGGAGTGGGCGTCAGCTGCGCCGATGTCGGCCAGCCACAGCCCGGCCAGCACCGCCAGCGCGCCGATGGCGGCGATGACGGGCTGGCTGGTGAGCGCGGAAATATACAGGCCCAGTGCGACAAAGCTTGCGGTGAGCAGAGCGAGGCCTATGCAATTGGCCGCCAGCAGGCCGAGATCCAGATGTGTGCCGAGCGCCAGCGTGCTGATCATCAGCGGCAGCGTTGTTATCAGCAGCAGCAGAAAGATCAGTAAGCCTGCGAATTTGCCCAGTACGATGCGGACACCGGACAGCGGCGCGGACAGCAGCAGCGTCAGGGTCTGGTTGCGCCGCTCTTCTGCGATCAGGCGCATGGTGAACATCGGCACCAGCATCATCAGCAACAGGGCGGCGGTATTGAACAGGGGGGCTGCAACAGTGATCGTCACGCCGGGCGGATTGGCCAGTTGTGCCAATTGCGGCTGAACCTCCAGGAAGGCTTCCAGTCTTGCCAGGAAAAACCAGGCGAAGATGAATTGCAATGCGGCCAGCACGAACCAGGTCGAGGGCATGGAGAGCAGGCTGCGCAACTCGCGCATCGCGATCAGGCGGATCATGGTTTGTCTCCTCGCTCAAAACAAGGAGCGCTTGGCGCGACTATGTTTTTAGGCGAAGACCCTTGCGGTCTTCCGGGTAAGTTGGTTTCATCGCCGGTAATATTGACGAAAACGTCTTCCAGCGTGGCAGACAGCGGTGTGAGCTGTTCCAGTTGCCAGCCTCGCTCGGCAGCCAGACTTAACAGAAGGCCGCCGGGATTATTGTCTGACTCATGCAGGAGGCGAAGCTGTGTTTCGGACAGTTGCTCGACACTTGTGACGCCGGGGATGGCTTCCAGTTCGCTCAGGGCGGGTGGGTGACGCAGAGTGACGGTGTAGCCTGCCATCTGGCCGTGTTGCTTCATCCGCTGGCTGGAGTCGCCATAGATCAGGCGTCCCTTACGCATGATTTCCACGCGGTCGCACACGCTTTCCACCTCACCCAGCAGGTGGGTGGAGAGTATCACGCTGCCGGTATCGCCCAATTCTCGGATCAGATGGCGGATGTCCCTGATTTGCGAGGGATCGAGCCCGACCGTAGGCTCGTCCAGTATGATCACGGCGGGGCGATGTATGATGGCCTGGGCGATGCCGACGCGCTGTTGATAACCTTTTGATAATGTTGATATTATTTTTTTTCTGACGGATTCCAGACCGCAGCGCTGGATAGTCTGCGTCAGCGCATCGTTGACATCAGATGGTTTCATGCCGCGCAGACGCGCCGCAAACGTCAGATATTCGTCCACGCCAAGTTCCCGGTAGAGCGGCGGGGTTTCAGGCAGATAACCGATATGCGCCTTGGCGAGTGCGGGTTTCTTTTGTAAACTGATGCCGCATATATCGATTTCGCCGCTGCCGGGCAACAGGCAGCCGGTCAGCATTTGCAGCGTGGTGCTCTTGCCAGCGCCGTTGTGTCCCAGCAAACCCAGCACTTCGCCGCGCTTTAATTCCAGCGTCACGTCATGGATGATCAGCCGATTGCCGAAGCGGCGTGTCAGATTGCGAGCGGAAAGGGTGGTTGTTGCGTTTGACAAAGTAAGTGTTAACTGTAGTTGTGGATAGCCCCAAATATAACCTAATATGTGCGTCCGTACAAAAGCTGTATCGCCATGAACAAATTCAGACATTTAATTCTCGCCGGTTTGCTTGTCACCGGATGCGCGCAAGTGCCCAAACCTGTTGTTCAACTCGAACAGCCGGTGTCCAAAGTTTCTGAGCCGGTCGCGGCGGCGGCCCCGCCTGCCCCGCCAGCAGAAATTCCATTGCCCGACATCGAGTTGAGCAGCGACCTGTTGTATGAAATGCTGCTGAGCGAATTCGCTAATCAGCGCGGTCACAAGGCGCTGGCCGTGGACAGCAGCGAGGATATTGCGCAGAAAACCCGCGATCCGCGTCTGGTCAAACGCGCCGCACAATTGGCACTGGAATCGGGCGACATGAACAGATCGGTTGCGGCATTCAGGCTCTGGCAGGAAGTTGAGCCCGACTCGGATATGGCGGCACGCATGCTGTCTTCCTTGTTGCTGCGCGGCGGACAACTGGAAGAAGCGCGTCCGTATCTGGTCAAGGTGCTCAAGACAGACGGGCCGCAAGTCGGTATTACCTTCTTGCAACTCTTCCCGCTGGTGGCACATAACCCGGACAAACAGGCAGCATTGACGCTGATGCGCGACTTGGCAGCGCCCTATCCGGAGGTGGCTGAAGCCCATTGGGTGGTGGCGCAACTGGCCGGGGCGGCAGGCGATGAGACGCTGGCGCTGGCAGAAGTGCGAAAAGCGCGCAAACTGCGACCGAAATGGGATGCGCCGGTATCGCTGGAGGCGCAGTTGTTGAGCAAGACGAAACCCGATCAAGGTCTGGCGCTGCTTGCCGGCTATCTGTCGGACTTTCCGCAAGCGGATGAAATTCGCCTGCAATATGCACGCGAGCTGTTGGCACAAAAACAGTATAAGCCAGCGCGTGAGGAGTTTCAGTATCTGGCCAACAAGAGTCCGGACAGCGTGGAACTGGCGTTTGCCGTTGCGCTGATCTCCTTGCAGTTGAACGATTGGCCCGGCGCAGAAGCCGAATTGAAAGGTGCGCTGGTCAAGAACGGCAAGAATCAGGATGCCGTGGAGTATTTTTTGGGGCAATTGTACGAAGCGAAGGAAAAGGATACGGAGGCGCTTGCGCATTATCGCGAAGTGCATGCAGGTGAGTATCAGTATGCGGCGCAATTGCGTGTGGTCTATTTGTTGAGCCGCCAGGGCCGTCTGGACGAAGCGCGGCAAATTTTGCAACAGGCGCAAGTCGATATGCCCGATCGTCGCCCGGAGCTGGTGATTATCGAGTCGCAATTGCTGCGCGAGGCGAAACAGTCCGAGACGGCTTACAAAGTGTTGCAGCAAGGGCTGGTCAGGCTGCCCAACGATCCGGCGCTGCTGTATGAGACCGCGATGCAGGCCGACCAGCTTGGTCGCTACAATGAGTCGGAACAATTGTTGCGCCGGATGATTAAACTTCAGCCGGATAACGCACAGGCCTACAATGCGCTGGGCTATGGTTTTCTGGAGCGCAACGTGCGTACGGTCGAAGCGCTCGCGCTGGTCGAAAAAGCCCTGAAACTGGCACCAAACGATCATGCCATCATGGACAGCGTGGGCTGGGCGTATTATCGCGCTGGACGCCTGGACGACGCGGTGGCGATGTTACGGCGGGCGTATGCGGGCAATCCGGATCCTGACATCGCAGCGCACCTGGGAGAGGTGCTGTGGGCGCGTGGCGACAAGGAAGAAGCAACGAGGTTGTGGCAGGATAGCCTCAAGACGAATCCTGATAATGAGCCGCTCAAGGCGGTGATGAAGCGGTTCATCCCCTGAAAGTCCGGCGGGCATCCGCTGCGCGTCCTGCCGGAAACGCTTCCGGCGAATGTCGCGTGGCGGTTCTTTATGTCTGACTTGTCAGGTAATTTATGGTTTTTAGCAGCCACAAATTAACCGGATGTATTTGTCATTAAGATTCAAAAAATTTTATCGATTAAACAACTGAAGTCCGACAGGCTGTCAGCGCTGTCGCGCACCTGACTACCATTGCTCCATCGTAGCGTGACGGCATTGCTGCTTGATGCGCCCTCAGTTGGACACAATTCCCCCTGTTTGTGCTCAAAAACAGTGCATTTGTATGCAATATTCCCAGGTATTTTTCATGTCAGGCCGCTGAATAAATCACCTGCTTATAAACATCTTCCTGGTTAGTCACCGTTTAACAAACGCTTATAAAATACATTTACGAAAATCCCATTTCTGGCATGTTACATGCAATATCTCCGTTGCTTTTTACAACTTTGGAGATATTCATGACACATACCAGTAAGAAATTCTTTCGATGGCTTGCCGTTTTGCCTCTGGTTTTTTTCTTAAATAGCGGCCTCCATGCCGAGACGATTGCACGCTATGGAATTTCCATGGCGGATATCCCCCTCACCACCGGACAGCCTGACCGGGGCGCCGGAGCTTACCAGTTCACCGGACATACGCTCTATGATCCCCTGGTGGCTTGGGAAGCTAATATAAGCAGCCGCCCGGGTAAATTGGTTCCGGGTTTGGCCACCAGTTGGAAGGTTGATCCCAAGGACCAGAAAAAATGGCTGTTCACCCTGCGTAAAGGCGTTAAATTTCATGATGGCTCGGAGTTTAAGGCCGATGCGGTAATCTGGAATCTGGACAAAGTGCTGGCTGACAAATCGCCCCAATTCGATGCCAAACAAAGCGCACAGGTGCGTTCCCGTATTCCTTCCATCGCCTCTTATCGCAAGGTGAATGACTACGCCGTGGAAATTACCACCAAGGATGTGGATGCCCTGTTCCCTTACCAGTTACCCTGGTTCCTTATTTCCAGCCCCGTACAATGGGAAAAGATGGGCAAGGACTGGAGTCAGGTGGCAATGCATCCATCCGGCACCGGCCCGTTCAGGCTGGATAAACTGGTACCCAGGGAAAGGGCTGAGCTGGTAAAGAATAATGACTATTGGGACAAGAGCCGTCTGGCCAAGACGGATCGCATCGTGCTGATACCGATTCCCGACGCGATGACCCGGGTCAACGCTTTGATGAACGGCCAGGTGGATATCATCGAGACACCGCCGCCCGATGTCGTGCCTCAACTCAAGAGTGCCGGTTTCAAGTTGGTGCAGAACGTTACACCTCACGTCTGGCCCTACCACTTCTCAACGCTGCCGGGTTCACCCTGGACCGATATTCGCGTGAGGAAGGCTGCCAATCTGGCCATAGACCGTGACGCTGTCGTCAAGCTGCTCAATGGTCTGGCGACCCCTGCCACAGGACAGATGGACGTCACCAGTCCCTGGTTCGGCAAACCTGCTTTTAAAATACGCTATGACCTCGTTGCTGCCCGTAAACTGATGAGCGAAGCCGGCTACAGCAAGCAGCACCCACTGGTAACCAGGGTAATTATCGCTCAGGGCGGCACCGGTCAGATGCTCTCCCTGCCCATGAACGAGTTCATTCAGCAGAGTCTGGCGGAAATAAACATTCAGGTGAGCTTTGAGGTAGTGGAGCTGGAGAACCTGTATCTGCACTGGCGCAGCGGAGCCCGCGCCGACATGAATGCCGGCAAGGGGATCACCGCCATCAATCTTGGCTATGTCACCGCCGATCCGTTTTATGGCATCACCCGCTTCGTGGACAGTCGCTACGTGGCACCCAATGGTGTGAACTGGGGGGGGTACAACAATCCCAAGGTCGATGCGCTGGTGGACAAAATCCGCACCTCCTTCGATACAAAGACCCAGGACGATTTGCTGGCCAAGGTTCACGAGATCATGGTGGACGACGCCCTGATGTTGTGGGTAGTTCATGACGTGAATCCTCACGCCCTGTCACCCAAGGTCAAGGAGTTTGTGCAGGCTCAACACTGGTTTCAGGATCTGACCACAATTCGTATGTAAACCGCCGGCCGGGGCGGCAGCTCCGGCCTTCACCATAAAAAGAGTCCTCTCATGCTTACTTACATACTCAAGCGCGTGCTGTATGCCATTCCCATCGCCCTGAGCGTGACAGTGGTGTCATTCGTACTGGTTTACCTGGCGCCGGGTGATCCTCTCAACGCCATCGCGCCCGCCGATGCACCCGCAGATGTCATCGAAACATTAAAGAGCGCTTACGGTCTGGATAGGCCCGTTCCCGTCCAGTACGGTATGTGGCTGCTGCGGGCAGTGCAGGGGGATCTGGGCACCTCCATCGCTTCAGGCCGCGCCGTTACCGGAGAGGTCATGAGCGCAGTCGGCAACACGCTGTTGCTGGCGGGCTTTGCCGCCTTTGCCGGCGTACTGGTGGGCTGCATCCTTGGTGCGCTGGCCGGCTACCATCGCGGTACCTGGATCGATCGGGCGGCCACGACGCTTTCCGTCATCGGTGTCAGCATTCCACATTACTGGCTGGGTCTGGTGCTGACCATCATATTCTCCATCTGGCTTAACTGGTTTCCGGCGATGGGTGCAGGTCCCGGCGGGTCAGGAGAGTGGCAGTGGGATGTCGAACATCTGCGTTATCTGACACTGCCGGCGCTGACCCTGTCGGTCATCCCCATGGGCATCATCACCCGCACCGTGCGGGCTCTGGTAGCTGACATGCTGGAGCAGGAATTCGTAGTGGCGCTACGGGCCAGAGGACTCTCAGATCGGGCGGTTTTCCGCCATATCGCCAAGAATACCGCGCCCACCGTGCTGGCTGTTGCTGGTTTGCAGATAGGCTATCTGATGGGCGGCTCGATTCTGGTAGAGACCGTCTTCGCCTGGCCGGGCACCGGCTATCTGCTGAACACGGCCATTTTCCAGCGGGACATCCCCCTGTTGCAGGGAACGCTGCTGGTGTTATGCATGTTCTTCGTTGTCCTCAATCTGCTGGTGGACATTCTGCAACCTTTAATTGATCCCCGTATGGGCCGAGGCTGATATGACTATGACGGCTTCTATAAGTCTTCCCGCAGCAGCGCGCAGCTACTGGGCCATGGTGTGGTACCAACTGCTCCGTGATCCGATGGCATTATTAATTGGCTTTATCCTGTCGCTGATCGTTTGTGCCGCCGTCTTCGCTCCCTGGCTGGCGCCTGCCGATCCCTACAAGGCCAGCATGCTGCACCGCTTGTTGCCCATCGGCAGCGAGGGCCACCTGCTGGGCACCGACGAACTGGGCCGCGACATGGTTACCCGCCTCATGTACGGCGGGCGCATCTCTCTGCTGATGGGCGTGATCCCGGTACTGGCTGCCTTCGTTATCGGCACTACCACCGGTCTGTTGGCGGGTTACGTCGGTGGAAAATTGAACATGGTCATCATGCGTGTGCTGGACGTGTTCTACGCGTTTCCCTCGGTACTCCTGGCGGTAGCCATCTCCGGTGCATTGGGGCCTGGCATGAGTAACAGTCTGATCGCGCTGACCCTGATCTTTGTGCCCCAGGTGGTGAGAGTGGCGGAGAGCGTCACCACCCAGGTGCGCAAACTGGACTATATTGAGGCAGCCCGCATGAGCGGTGCAGGCGCTTTCTCCATTATCCGCGTTCATGTGCTGAGCAACGTGCTGGGCCCGGTGTTCGTCTACACCACTGGCCTGTTGAGCGTCAGCATGATTCTGGCCTCCGGTCTGTCTTTCCTGGGACTCGGTGTGAAGCCGCCGGAACCTGAATGGGGGCTGATGCTCAACACCTTGCGTTCAGCTATCTATATCAACCCCTGGTTGGCGGCTCTGCCCGGCGCCATGATTTTTATCACCTCCATCGCATTCAATCTGCTGGCAGATAGTGTGCGTACAGCCATGGATATCCGTCGATGAATACCAATCTTCCTGCTCATACCTCAGATCGTGGCGGCCCGGTTCAGCCTCTGCTGATCGTGCGTGATTTGAAAAAATACTTTCCTGTGCGCGGCACTCTGCTGGAGCGCAAGCGCAAATTCGTCCATGCAGTGGACGGCGTGAGCTTTTCCGTACCCAAGGGCAAGACGCTGGGCATTGTCGGCGAATCCGGTTGCGGTAAATCCACCACAGCCCGACTCATCGCACACCTGATGGCACCTGACAGCGGCACCATGATTTTCGACGGCGATGGCGTAGCGGAATACGGCGGCATCGGGCTAAAAGAGTTTCGTCGCAACCTGCAGATGGTATTTCAGGATTCTTATGCTTCGCTAAATCCCAGGCTCAGCATCATGGAGACCATAGCCTACGGACCCCGCATCCATGGTGTTTCAGCAACGAAAGCCCGTCAGCTGACGCGGGACCTGCTCGCCCGTGTCGGCCTGGAGCCTGATCAGTTTGGCGCCCGCTATCCTCACGAGCTGTCCGGTGGGCAGCGGCAAAGGGTGAATATCGCGCGTGCTCTGGCTTTTGATCCCAGAATGGTGATACTCGACGAGGCGGTAGCAGCTCTGGATAAATCGGTTCAGGCTCAAGTGCTCAATCTGCTGCAGGAGCTGAAAAATGAACGACAGCTCACTTACCTGTTTATCTCCCACGACCTTCATGTAGTTCATTACCTGAGCGATCATGTGATGGTCATGTACCTGGGAGAAGTGGTGGAAAGCGGGCCGGTGGAGAGCATCTATGGCAAGGCTGCACACCCCTATACCCGCGCCTTGCTGTCCGCCGTGCCTTCCATGGACCCCGATCATCGAACCCAGACGTCACCCCTTAACGGTGATCCACCTAATCCGATCGATCCGCCCGGCGGCTGCCGCTTCCGCGCTCGTTGCCCGCATGCACAGCCGGTCTGCGAAGCTCAGGCCCCCAAACTCATGTTGGTTGATGCTAATGTGCATCATCTGGCAGCCTGTCACATGAATGATACTCTGTCGGGCCATCCGGAAGCCAATCAGGAGATTTCATTATGAGCGGACCTCTGGTTTCGTTGCAGGATCTCACTGTCCAGTTCTGCGGTAAGCGTACCGCGAGCGCCCTCAATCAGGTCAGCTTCGAGCTCGGGGAGGGCGAAGTGCTCGGGTTGCTGGGCGAGTCCGGGTCCGGCAAGAGCGTCACCTTGCGCACCCTGCTGCGCCTGTATCCGGCGCGCAACACCCGGATCAGCGGTCACATCCGGGTGGACGGACGGGACGTACTGGCCCTCAAGGGGCGGGAACTGGAGTTATACCGGGGAGGCGCCGTCTCGATGGTCTTTCAGGAACCGGGACTGGCTTTTGACCCGGTTTATACTATCGGGCAGCAGATCACCGAGGCGATACGTATCCATGAAGCCATAGACGAGAAAACCGCCCGCCGGCAGGCCTTGCATATGCTGGATCGGGTGCAGATTCCCCAGGCAAAACAACGCTTCGATGCCTATCCCAACGAGTTGTCCGGCGGCATGCGGCAGCGGGCCATGATCGCTCTGGCGCTGGCCTGCAAGCCTAAATTGCTGCTGGCAGATGAACCTACTACGGCGCTGGACGCTTCGGTGCAGATCCAGATCCTGCTGCTGTTGCGTGAATTGCAGCAGGAAACCGGCATGTCGGTGATTTTCGTGACGCACGATATCGGTGCCGCCGTGGAAGTGGCGGATCGTATCGCCGTCATGTACGCCGGTCGCATCGTCGAGCAAGGGCCGGTGGCACAGATCGTGCGCCAGCCACGGCATCCTTATACCGCAGGTCTGCTGGCCTCCAGCGTGGGAATGGAAAATCGGGGGAAAGCCCTGCTGGCCGTGCCCGGCTCACCACCGGATCTGGCATTCCTGCCGCCGGGCTGCAGCTTCGCACCCCGCTGCACACGTGTCTGCGAGCAGTGCCGCCGGGAGCGCCCGCCGACTCTCAGCCTGGGTAACGAATCCCTGGCCTGTTTTCATCCTGTTCTGCCCTTCCCGGAGGCCGTATGAATTCAACTGAACCATTGAAAATCACCCGGAGCAGGGGCGGATTGGCGGACGAAGTTTGCCGAAAAATAGCCGACGAGATTGTGATGGGCAATTTTGCGCCGAACGCCCGGCTGGATGAAGCAAGCTTGGCAGATCGTTTTAACGTTTCGCGTACCCCGGTGCGTGAGGCCCTGAAACAGCTTTCCATCATGGGTCTGGTGAAGTACCGGCCCAATCGCGGCTCGGTGGTCGCCGCCATGACCCCTGAACAACTGGACCAAATGTTCGAGGCTATCGGCGAACTGGAGGCTGCCTGTGCCCGTCATGCCGCCCTGCGCATGACCGAATTCGATCGGGCCCGGCTGCGGGAACTGCATGCTCAGGGGCGAGCAGCCATGCAGGCCGGAGATATGGACCGTTACGATGCGGTAAATCTTGAGTTGCATGCTAATATTATCCAGGGCTGTCATAATCCGGTGCTGATCGACATGGCCATGAGCCTGCGACACCGCATATCCCCTTTTCGCCGCACCCAGTTTCGCAACCTGGAACGCATGGGCGAATCTTTTGCGGAGCATTCGGTCATCGTGGAGGCGATCCTGTCACACGACGTAATAACCACTTACCGGGCAATGCGAGCTCACTTGCTGTCGGCCCGCAGCGCCACCAGCCGGGCAGCCCCGGTCTGGAACAGCACGGCTGCCGACAGCAATACGTATAAATAAACGGAGATGCACATGAATCCTATTCTCGGCAGCCGGGGCGCCGTCGTCGCCCCGCATACGCTGGCATCACAGGCCGGTCTCGATATTCTGCGCGAAGGCGGCAACGCTATCGAAGCGGCCATCGCCGTGGCGGCCACCCTGGCGGTTGTCTATCCCCACATGACCGGCATCGGCGGCGACGGCTTCTGGCTGTTGCACGCGCCGGGGCAGGACGTGAGTTCTATCGACGCTTGCGGCGCAACAGGCGCAGCCGTCACGCGTGCGCTGTACGGCGAATTGGAGAGCATTCCCTGGCGCGGCCCTCTGGCTGCCAACACGGTTGCCGGTACGGTTTCGGGCTGGGGGGCTGCCTATGACTACAGTCGTAGCCGATGGGGCGGTCGTCTGCCTTTCGCACGTCTGCTGGAAAGCGCGATTCGCTACGCCAAAGAGGGTTTTCCCGTTACGCACAGTCAGGAGGAAAACACCCGCGCCAAACTGAGCGATCTCATCACCCAGCCGGGTTTTGCCCGGACTTTTCTGAATCAGGGGCAGGTGCCGGCCTATGGGCAGCGCCACCGTTTCCCGGTTCTGGCGACCACCCTGGAGCAGCTGGCGCGGGCCGGTGCCGACGACTTCTATCGAGGTGAGTTGGCCCGGCAGATCGGGGCCGATCTGGCCGCCATCGGCAGCCCTGTCACAGCCGCTGATCTGGCCCGGCACCATGCCCGGATCAAACCGCCGCTGCAACTGCGCCTGTCCGGTGCCACGCTATATAACATGGCACCGCCAACTCAGGGGCTGGCCTCGTTGCTGATTCTGGGTATCTACGACCGGATTCGCCAAGCCGGCTGGAACCCGGATAATGTGGAGGGGATACACGCCCTGGTGGAAGCTACCAAGCAGTCCTTTTTGCTGCGCGACAAGCATGTAACCGACCCTGCTCACATGAACATTGATCCGGCAGACCTTTTGAGTTGGAAAACGCTGGACGCTCTGGCAGCAGCTGTACCGCTGCAGCATGCCAGCCCATGGCCCGCCCCTGTCTCCGATGGCGATACCACCTGGATAGGGGTGGTGGATGACGCGGGACGCGCAGTGAGCATGATACAGAGCATTTACTTTGAATTCGGCAGCGGTGTGGTGCTGCCGGACAGCGGCATCTGGTGGCAGAACCGCGGCTGTTCCTTCGACCTTAAACCGGGCCGCTTGCGCAGTCTGGAACCGGGGCGCAAGCCTTTTCACACCCTTAATCCGGCCATGGCTGCTCTGGATGACGGGCGATTGCTGGTCTACGGCACCATGGGCGGCGAAGGTCAGCCACAGACCCAGGCCGCAGTGTTCTCCCGTTATGTCTGGGGCGGACACAACGTGCGTTCTGCCGTGGCGGCTCCCCGCTGGCTGCTTGGCCGCACCTGGGCGGAGCAGAGTACGACGTTGAAACTGGAGTCCCGTTACTCGCCGACTATCATTCAGGGCCTACGCAAGCTGGGGCATCCTGTGGAGGTGGTGGCGGATTTCGACGAGCGTATGGGACATGCAGGCGCGCTGGTGCTCCATCCGGGGGGCTGGATCGAGGGTGGCGAAGACCCGCGCAGCGACGGCAGCGTGGCGGCCTGGTAAATAAAAACGACCCCTGTAAAGGTTACGCGATATGAAATTCAAGTTCGACTGGTTTCTCAAGGGCATGTTGGTGGCTGTGGCGCTGGCCTTTCTGTGGCCGGCCCCCGGCGCTCATGGCGGCTTCCTTCATCCGGAGCTGCTCAACAAGACAGGTATCGCCCTGATATTCTTTCTCAATGGACTGGGCTTGAGCCTCATGTCGCTGCGGGACGGGGCGCTGCGCTGGCGTGTGCATCTGCTGATCCAGAGCAGCACCTTCCTGGTTTTCCCGCTGCTCGGATGGGGCCTGATCAAGCTTACCGGCGGCTGGTTGTCGGCAGATTTGCAGACTGGATTTTTCTACCTCTGCGCGCTGCCGTCCACCGTTTCCTCTTCCGTGGCGCTCACCCTGGCGGCACGTGGCAACGTGCCGGTGGCGGTGTTCAATGCCACTCTCTCCAGCCTCATCGGCGTGCTGTTAACCCCGCTGTGGATGGCCTGGATACTGGGGCACAGCGGTACCAGTTTCGCCGTTGGCCCGGTGATTGTGGATCTGCTGCTATGGCTGGTGCTGCCACTCGCGCTGGGTCAGCTCGCCCGTCCGTTGCTGGGTGTCTGGGCCATCCGCAACAGAAGCTGGATTCAGGTGGTGGACCGGCTGACCATTCTGACGCTGGTCTATACGTCCTTCAGCGATTCGGTGCAGCAGGGTATATGGTCCCACTATGGCCCCATGGTGCTGGTGGAAACCATCGTCGGCGCCGTCGTGCTGTTCTTCATGGTGTTGCTGCTGACCCGCGTTTTGTCGAATCTGCTCGGTTTATCCACCGAGGATCGCATCGCCGCCATGTTCTGCGGTTCGAAGAAGACCTTGGCTTCCGGGGTGCCCATGGCTCACCTGATATTCGGTGCCAATCCTGCCTTGGGTTTGATCCTCATGCCGATCATGATCTATCATCCACTGCAGCTTGCAGTGGGCGCGGTTATGGCACAGCGCTGGGCCGCTCGGGAGGCCGTTGCGAAATAGTTAGGAGCCTGTCGGACTTCTTTCGTGAGATGCGTTGTCAGCAAAAAAAATGGCTGCAAGGCGCGAATCGCAGGCAATGGTTATTCCATTGCCAAGATTTGCAACGCCGCAGACGCTGTTTTTGCTGACTACCCTTCGGGACGGGGTGATTTTTACGTATTGCGGCGTCGCGGCTTGCTTGTTTGGAATAACCAAACGGCGCTTCACCGCTTCTTGCACTCCAAAAAAATCATCCCCGTCGCACTCACGAAAGAAGTCCGAC
>JAJXTL010000139.1 GCA_021783855.1 Pseudomonadota bacterium | reverse complement strand
GTGGCCCTTGCCGACAAGCTGGAGACGCTGGTCGGCATGTTCGGCATCGGCCAGATTCCGACCGGCGATAAAGATCCGTTTGCCTTGCGCCGCCATGCGTTGGGCATCATCCGCATGCTGATCGAAAAGGAGCTGCCACTTAATCTGCGTAAGCTGATAGACAATGCGTTTGCGGGTTTTTCAACCGGGTTGCTGGGTGATGCACACAATGACGTGGAGAACTTTGTTTTTGACCGTCTGGGTGGTTCGCTACGCGAGCAAGGGTTTACTGCCAACGAGGTGGAGGCGGTGCTGTCTTTGCGTCCGCAACGTCTGAGTGAAATACCTCAGCGTCTTGCTGCGGTGCGCGCTTTCGCCGCGTTGCCTGAAGCGGATGCGCTGGCCGCGGCCAACAAGCGCGTCGGCAACATCCTGAAAAAAGTTGAAGGCGAAGTGGGCCGCGAAGTGAATGCGGCACTGCTGGCAGAACCTGCCGAACAGGCATTGCATCACTCATTGAGTGAAATTGCCCCGCGCGCCGAGGCAGCATTTGCGGCAGGCGACTACACGGCGTCCTTGCAGGTTCTAGCAGGGTTGCGCAATCCGGTGGATGCTTTCTTCGATAGCGTGATGGTGAACGCCGAAGACATGGCGCTGCGCGCCAACCGTCTTGCGTTGCTCGCGCAACTGCATACGGCGATGAACCGAGTGGCCGATCTTTCACGTTTGGCAACTTAATAGCAGTCGTAGGGTGCGCTGTGCGCACCATGGTGCATGAAATGCACCCTGCGATTAATGGTGCATGAAATGCACCCTACAATTTACGACAGACCTATGAAACTCATCATCCTCGACCGAGACGGCGTGATCAATATGGATTCCGACCAGTTCATCAAGAGCCCGGCGGAGTGGCAGCCGATACCGGGCAGTCTGGAGGCCATTGCCCGCCTGAATCAGGCGGATTATCGTGTGGTGGTGGCGACCAATCAGTCGGGCGTCGGGCGCGGTCTGTTCGACATGCCCACGCTGAATGCGATCCACGACAAAATGCACAAGGCGTGCGCCATGGTCGGCGCGCATATCGATGCGGTGTTTTTCTGTCCGCATACCGCTGAGAGTCACTGTCATTGCCGCAAGCCTGAGGTTGGCATGCTGGAGGAAATTGCGTTGCGCTACAACGTAAGTTTAGTAAATGTGCCTATCGTGGGTGATTCGCTGCGCGACTTGCTGCCTGCCGCCGAACTGGGGGCGCGCCCCTATCTGGTGTTGACCGGCAAGGGCACCAAGACGCAAAGTACAGGCGGTCTGCCGGAAGGCACGCTGGTCTTTTCCGACTTGGCGGCAGTAACCTCGGAGCTGCTCCGCCCCGTCATTCATAAACTGGATTGAGATGCTTGCCCTGCGTTCACTGATTTTTCTTTTGCTGCAACTGGTGCTCACGCCGATATTCTCCACGCTGGCGATTCTGACCTATCCCTTCCCGCCGCTGACGCGTTACCGTCTGATTTCCAGTTATGCGCGGACCATGGTCTGGTTGCTGAAGTCGGTATGCGGTATCCGCCACCGGGTGATCGGCATCGAGAATATCCCGAAACAGCCCTGCGTCGTGCTGTGCAAGCACCAGTCTGCGTGGGAGACGCTGGCATTACAGGTCATCTTTCCGCCGCAAGTCTGGGTGCTCAAACGCGAACTGTTGTGGCTGCCATTCTTTGGCTGGGGGCTGGCGATGACCAGCCCGATTGCCATTGACCGCAGCAACGGCAAGGGGGCAGTGAAGCAGTTGTTGAAACAAGGGAAGGACAGGCTGGCGAAAGGTTTCTTTGTGGTGATTTTCCCCGAGGGGACGCGCATCCCGTATGGCGAGCGCGGCAAATACAAAATCGGCGGCGCTTTGCTGGCGACAAGCAGTGGTGTGCCGGTGCTGCCGGTGGCGCATAACGCCGGGCGCCTGTGGGGGCGCAACTCTTTTATCAAGCGCCCCGGTCTGGTTACCATGAGCATCGGCGCGCCTATCGCGACAGAGGGGCTCAAAGCCGACGAGATCAATGCGCGCACCGAGGCGTGGATAGAGAATGAGATCGGGCAACTGGAACATTGATGCTCAAACGCGTGCGCAATCTGACCACCCCCCTTGTCATTGAGCAGCGCGCGGTGCTGCTCGAAGGACGCCACATCACCTATACTCTGAAGCGCAGCAGCAAACGGCGCAGCATCGGTCTGCGCATCGACGACAAGGGGCTGACCGTGAGCATGCCGTTGCGTGCGTCCGAAGGCTGGCTGAATGAGGTGTTGCAGGACAGGGCGAGCTGGGTGGTCGAAAAACTGGATGGCTGGCAGGCGCGCGTACCCGTGACGCCATGCTGGACGGATGGCGAGATCATCCCGTATCTGGGCGAGATTCTGACGCTGCGTGTGGGCGCGTTTGCAAAACCGCTACAGCACGTGGGTGACGAGTTGCGGGTGCGTGACGAGGGGAGCGAACAGCATGTCGAGCGCAGGGTGCTGGTCTGGTATCGAAAGATGGCGCTGCCGCTGTTTGTTGCGCGCGCAGCGTTCTACGCGCCCCTGCTGAATGTCCTGCCTGACTCGGTCGGCCTGACAACGGCGAAAACCCGCTGGGGCAGCTGTACCTCGCGCGGTGCGGTGCGGCTGAATGTGCAGCTCGTCAAGCTGCCGCAGTACCTGATCGATTACGTGGTGGTGCATGAGCTGGCACATTTGCGCGAGATGAACCACTCGGCGGCATTCTGGCGCGTGGTGGAAAGTGTGTGTCCGGATTATCTGAGGCTGCGCTCCGAACTCAAGGCGGTGGGTCTGAGGTGAAGTGAAGCGCAGCCGGTTTTTGACCCAGAACAGCATCAGGACGATGCAAGAATCCTCTGGTAGAACGCCACCATGCGCGCAGCCTGTTTGCCGGCCGACCAGCCATGCGCATAGTTGCGACCCGTTTCACCGAGAGCCTTGCGCGCCTCGCTATCCTTGAGCATCTTCACGACCTTGTCGGAAAAGTCGGCGAGTTCGTCCCTGGCAATCCACACGCCCTCACCCTCGCGCAACACGTCGCGCGTCCCCAGTTCGGCGGTGGAGACCACGGGTGTGCCCTGAGCCATCGCTTCGAGCAGCACCAGCCCCTGCGTTTCGGTACGGGAGGCGAAGATGAAGATGTCTGCTGCGCAGTAACAGCTGTTCAGTTCGGTATGTCGATCCAGATAACCGATGAACTTGACGCTCTCCAGCAGATTCATCGTCTTCACTTCATGTTCCAGACTCTTCAGGGCAGGGCCTTCTCCCGCGATAACGAACAATATGTCGGGAATTTCCAGCCTGACTTGGGATACAACCTCCAGCAGAAAACGGATGTTTTTCTCGAAGGCGACGCGTCCCAGGAAAAGCAATGCCGGTCTGTCCTGTGCAATGCCGTGTTTTTCACGGAATGCTGCGCGATCGCCCGGCACGAAGCTGTCAGGTTCGATGCCGGTCGGGATGACTTCAGTCGGCGTGGTGATGCCATACTCCTTGAGCACATGCAGCATCGGATGAGAAGGCACGACCATGCCATCCAGGCTGTTGCCCTGATGGCGCGAGAAACGTTTGGCGATCAGGCGCATCAGGTTTTTTGGAACAAGCGGAATGTAGTGGTACAGGTATTCTTCAAAGAAGGTGTGATAGGTCTCCACACAAGGAATGCCCAACAATTTGGATAGTTTGGTGCCGAGATAATGAGCCACGAAGGGCGTCTGTATATGGATGAGATCGTATTTTTCGCCGTGAAATTTTTCCAGATGCCGCATCACCCCGCTGTAGCTCATGAAACGGTCTTCCGGGTCCAGCGGTACGCCTTTTGCGGGAACGCGCATAACGTCTGACTCATCCGATGTGATGGACTGGTAATCCGGTGCAATCAGGTGAACAGTGTGGCCCAGTGCGCGCAGTTCATGGCGAAAGGTCTCTATGGAAGTGGACACGCCATTGATGCGCGGAAAATAGACATCTGAGATGAACAGGATTTTCATGAGGGATTTTCTTGGGTTAATAATGCGCTGCTGGCGACGGAATTCCAGTGTATCAGTTCCATGCGGCCGTCCAGATGTTCGACGATGGCGGTGCAGCTATCCACCCAGTCTCCGCAATTCATATAGGTCAGGCCATCGACCTGCTTGATCATCGCCCAGTGTATATGGCCGCAAATTGCGCCGTCCAGACCGCGTTCCCTGGCATGGTGCAGGACCGAGTCTTCAAAGTTGAAGATGAAGGTCAGCGCTGTCTTGATCTTGCGCTTGGCGTAACCTGCCAGCGACCAGTAGCCGGGACGTCTCAGTGTGCGGCGCAGCCAGGACAGGTAAATGTTAAGACGCACCAGCAGGTTGTATGACATATCCCCCAGCACGGCCACCCACCGGTGATGCAGCGTTACCTGATCGAATTCGTCACCGTGTATCAGCAGATAGCGACGCCCGTCCCCGGCCGTATGAATGTATTCAGCCATCACCATGACATCGCCGAATGAGCTGCCGACGTATTCGCGCATCGCCTCGTCATGATTGCCCGGAATAAAAAACACCTTCTCGCCGTGACGCGCACGCCGCAGTATTTTTTGCACGAAGGTGTTTTGATCGGGTGTCCAGTGCACCCCGCCGCGACTCATCGCCCACAGATCGACGATGTCGCCTAGCAGGAACAGATTATCCGATGTGTAGGCTTTCAGGAAGTCCAGCAGCGGGCCCGCCTGACAGGCTTTGGTGCCGAGATGAATATCCGAGAGGAAAATCGAACGCACCGGTTGCGCGGTCATGCACGGGCCTGCGATATTATTTTTCTGACAGGGAACTCACCCAAACTGAAGGAGCGCAAGGAGATACGGTGATATGAATTATAACTTCCCATGTGCCAAGGATGACACGAGCATGTTGCTTGACTGTTGCGGATTTGTTGCGGCAATATGAATAAATTCAACCGATCGTTGCCACGGCCCATACCGAAAATTGTGCGTAGCGTTTTTGTCCGACACCGGTCGCGCCTTTTTCCAGATATAGGGCCCATGCCCAATCGGGCTCGAACAGGCTGGTGGTAGACGACCAGTAAATATCCTGCACGTCGATGAAAGGGTGCCCGGATGGCAAGGCGGGGCTGTGGGCGGCGCAATCCACCAGCGACTCCAGTTCGCTGATGGTTGGCAGACGCCAGATAATGTCTGCGCCTTCCCGGTTTAGTCCGGCCACCGCTGCCAATGCATCGCGCCAGACCACCGGTTGTGGTGTGAGGTTCGGGCCGCGGTGCCAGAGCAGGCGGGTGAGGCGATCCAGCACGCCGGTTTGAAGGGTTTTAAAGCGTGGTTCAGGCCACGGCGCGCCGTAACGGAATTCGCCGTCCTGACCGGAGCCGGTGCATGCAATGACTTTCCCTGCAGTGTCGTAGCACAGGTTTTGGCCTGTGCGAGGGAGTACGTTCAGGCCTTCGCCGCGCACCGGCCACAGCATGTAGGATTGATCTTTGCCGCCGTAAAACATGCGCGCGCCATCGAGCGCCACATACCAGGCGTGCGCCGGGCTGATGGCCGCCGTCGTCGCGGTCCAGTACCAGCCGTTGAACACATTGATGAAAGGGTGTTGTTCGGGCAGGGCAGGCAATTTGCATTGCAGGCTGAGCAAGCTGCGCAATTCGCGGCGGTTGGGCATGCGCCAATCGTGCTGGCCGTAATGCTGTTCACGGTTCATATTTGCGACGAAATCCAGTGCTTCCTGCCAGGTGAGGGGAAATTCCGCGAGACTGGCATCACGACACCAGATCAGCCCCGTCAGATTATCGGTGACCTCATCGTCGTGCAAAATGAAGCGCGGTTCCGGCCAGGGTGTGCCGACATCAAACGATGCATCCTGGCCGGAACCTTTGCATGGGATTTCGCGTCCGTCGTCGGCATGGCAGTTGCGTTGGCCGGTATGCAGATAATGGTAAGAGATCATGATTGCTCCAGTGATTGTTTGACCAGACCGGCCTGATGAGGGCGCACGGATTATGCGCCATGCTTTCGACTACCTGGCTGCTGCATATGCCATGTTGGCACATAGTCGGTTAGCGATGCATGCTTTTCCACATTACGTACGCCAGCGCACATACAACATTTCGCGTGCAAGGGACTATACATATAGTGATTAAATTTGCCACCGCGGATCTTGTTGAAATTCACGACCGCTTTAAATTTTGACCATGGAGAAAATAAATGGAACATACCTTACCCGCACTGCCTTATGCGATGGATGCGCTGCAACCTCACATTTCAAAGGAAACATTCGAGTACCACTACGGCAAGCATCATCAGGCCTATGTGACCAATCTCAACAAGCTGATCAAGGGGACCGAATTCGAAAATGCCACGCTGGAAGACATCATCAAAAAATCTTCCGGCGGGATTTACAATAATGCCGCGCAAGTGTGGAACCACACCTTTTTCTGGAACTGCATGAAGCCTCACGGCGGCACGGCTCCAACCGGGGCGCTGGCCAATGCCATCAACAAGAAGTGGGCTAGCCACGACAAGTTCAAGGAGGCGTTCGTGGCCTCCGCCGTGGGCAATTTCGGCTCAGGCTGGACCTGGCTGGTAAAGAAGGCCGATGGTTCGGTGGATATCGTCAACATGGGCGCTGCCGGTACGCCTCTGACCACCGGCGACAAGGCGCTGTTGTGCGTGGACGTGTGGGAACATGCCTATTACATCGACTACCGCAACCTGCGCGCCAAGTTTGTCGAGAACTTCATCAATCATCTGGCAAACTGGGATTTTGCGGCAAAGAATTTCGCGTAAATTTCCGGTTATGAACGGGACAAAAAATAATATCCCGCGTCACATCGGTTTCATCCCCGATGGAAATCGGCGCTGGGCCATAGATCGTGGGCTGAGCAAAGAGGCCGGATACGCCCATGGTATTAACCCGGGATTGCTACTGTACGAGAAATGTAAAGAATGCGGGATCAAGGAAGTTTCGATTTACTGCTTTACCCAGGACAACACCAAACGGCCTTCCATTCAGAAACAGGCTTTCAGCGAAGCCACCGTTGCATTCGCTTTCGAGATTGCGCGCCGTGGAGCGGCTCTGCTTGTGGTCGGTGATGAGACCTCGAAGCAATTCCCCAAGGAGTTAAAAGAATTCCGGCAGCGCCAAGGTGTCGGAATCAAGGTAAATCTACTCGTCAACTATGGCTGGGAATGGGATTTGGACGGTCTTAAAAACGGTAGTCTGCGTTCAGATGAAGTTTCACGTCTGGATTTGATTGTACGTTGGGGAGGCGGCCGGCGGTTGCGCGGTCTTATTCCG
>JAJXTL010000018.1 GCA_021783855.1 Pseudomonadota bacterium | reverse complement strand
CCTGCGCCATCTGAACCTGCTGCCGGTATTGCGCAAGCTGTTTGCCCAGCCTGACATTCTCATTCGTAAGAATAACCAGTCTTGCCTGCAAATCGCGCATCACTCGCTGCGTTTCCACCCGGTGAAAACCGGCGGACTGCAAGCCGCTATCGTAGGCAAACCAGATCGAGACAAGAGCTGTCAAAACAAACGGCAGCGTCATGCTCCAGCGCAAATACCAGGCGACATGCGGGCGCACCGACAGACGGGGCGCCGCGATACCGAACCTGCGTTTTGCCCGCCGCCACACTTTCAACGCAAACCTCCCGTCATGAAACGCATGCGACGGTCACAGACATCGTGCTAAGATCGCGCATTTCAAGGCAACAGAGGCACAATATTCAGCGCCGTATTCTCGGCGAAACCGCACATGATATTCATGTTCTGCACCGCCTGCCCCGCCGCACCCTTGACCAGGTTGTCGATTACCGACAAAACCACCACCGTATCTCCCCCTTGCGGCCTGTGCACAGCGATACGACATTGATTCGAACCGCGCACCGAGCGTGTTTCAGGGTGACTGTCGGCCGGCATCACATCGACGAAGGCTTCATTTGCGTAGCGCTGCTCAAACAAGGCCTGCAAATCCACATCCTTTGTTAAGCGGCCATAAAGCGTGGCATGGATACCGCGTATCAGCGGGGTTAAATGCGGCACAAAGGTTAACCCCACTTCACTTCCCTTCACACCCGCCAGCCCCTGCCTGATTTCAGGCAGATGACGATGGCCTGCTACGCCATACGCCTTGAAATTATCGGCTGCCTCTGCAAACAGCGCCGGAATTTCCGCCTTGCGCCCCGCGCCTGACACGCCCGATTTTGCGTCCGCAATCAGACTCGTTGTATCGATCACACCGGCTTCCAGCAAAGGGATAAAACCCAGTTGTACCGCAGTCGGATAACAGCCCGGATTGGCGACCAGACCGGCGGATTTAATTTTCTCGCGATTCACTTCCGGCAAACCGTACACGGCTTGGGCGACCAGATCCGGACAGGCATGCGTCATGCCATACCATTTTTCCCACGACGCAATATCCTGCAGACGAAAATCCGCTGCAAGATCGATCACCTTCACGCCCGCATCCAGCAGCGCGCGGGTCTGCTGCATCGCAATGCCATTGGGCGTGGCGAAAAACACCACGTCGCACTGATCAAGATGCGCTTCATCAGGATGCACAAACAGCAAATCGACCAGTCCACGCAGGCTGGGAAACATCTGGCTGACGGCGCTGCCGGCATCGGCGCGAGAAGTAATCACCTGCAGAGAAACTTGAGGATGCAGCGCCAACAGGCGCAGCAACTCGACGCCCGTATAACCCGTACCGCCCACTATACCAACTTTAATCATCGCAACTCCTAACGGGCATGGCATGTAACCACCCCTAATAATGAAATTCGCCATGCCCGTTCCCCTCACCCAAACCCTCTTCTGGAGGGAGATGGGACAAACGAACGCTTACGCAAGTTTCACGTTAATGAATGTCACAGTATGATAAAGCAAAAACCGCCCGAAGGCGGTTTTGTGATCCAGGAAAGCGATTAACGCTTGGAGAACTGCTTCCTGCGGCGCGCTTTACGTAAGCCCACCTTCTTACGTTCGACTTCCCGCGCATCGCGAGTGACCAGTCCGGCGGCTTTAAGCACAGGCTTGAAATCCGCGTTGTAGTCGATCAGGGCACGTGTGATGCCGTGACGCACTGCGCCCGCCTGGCCGTTTTCACCGCCACCGGATACGTTGACCATGATGTCGAACTGATTCAGTGTTTCCGTCAGGTTCAGCGGCTGGCGCACAATCATGCGACCGGTTTCACGGGAAAAATAAATATCCACAGGCTTGTCGTTTACCACGATATCGCCCTTGCCGGCCTTGATGAATACACGTGCTACCGCACTTTTGCGGCGACCCGTTCCGTAATTATAAGATACGCTCATGATTAAGCCTTCAACAAGTTAATGAGTGTCGGTTGCTGTGCTTCATGAGGATGCGCAGCACCTGCATACACCTTCATTTTGCGCAACATCGCGTAGCCCAACGGGCCTTTAGGCAACATGCCCTTGACCGCTTTTTCCAGAACGCGGGCAGGATGACGACCTTGCATCTTGGTGAAGTTGGTCGTGTACAGACCGCCGGGGTAACCCGTATGGCGATGGTACAGTTTGGCTTCAGCCTTATTACCTGTTACTCGCAATTTATCCGCATTGATGACTACGACGAAATCGCCGGTATCCACGTGTGGGGTGTAAATTGCTTTATGCTTGCCGCGCAGACGCGAAGCAATTTGTGCTGCCAGACGGCCGAGCACTTGATCAGCAGCATCAACCAGAAGCCAGTCGTGCTGGACTTCGTGTGCTTTTGCGGAAAATGTTTTCATATCCACTATTCCTAAAATTCTATATTGAAACCTCGAAGGGCGCGAATTCTAGTGCACCTGGCTATGCGCTGTCAAATGATATTTCACTTATCAACAGAAAGATTGCACTCCGCAACCATCATGCAAAAAACGGGTGATATATTACGGCCTGCAATTTGCATTCATATCGTCGCCAAACAATGAAAGCCGATTCATGTCCTGGTTCGCAACCAATTTAATAAGCACCTTTCTGCTCCCTCCGCTAAGCCTGTTGCTGCTGGCAGGACTCGGGCTGTTTTATTGCCCGCCCGGAGTTGCACGTCGGCTGATCGGCACCTCATTCGGCCTGCTTTGGCTCGCCTCCACACCTTACATAGCTGAAGGCGCATTGCATCAGCTGGAGGCGCAGACATCCCCCCTTACAGCTCATCCACAAAGTGCATCGGCCATCGTGATATTGGGTGGCGGCAGCTATTTTCATGCGCCGGAATATGCCGACCAGGATACGGTCAGCAAGGAAACGCTGGTGCGCCTGCGCTACGGCGCAAGGTTGCAGCGCACTTTTAAACTACCCGTTCTGCTCACGGGCGGCAAGCCGTTAGGCAACGGCACATCGGAGGCACAGCAGATGCGCGCCGCTCTGGAACAGGACTTTGAGGTGCCGGTACGCTGGACCGAAGACGCCTCCGACAACACCCTGGAAAATGCGCGCAACTCATACCGAATCCTGCAATCAGCGGGCATCAGGAGAATCTATCTTGTCACGCACGCCTGGCACATGGCCCGTTCGGCTGCCGTATTTCGCCGCGCCGGATTTGAAGTGATCGAAGCGCCTACCGCCTTTACCACACGCTATCATACGGATCTGTTAGCCTTCGTGCCTCGCGCCGAATCTTTGCTGGACAGTAAAATATTCGTCCATGAGGCCATCGGCCTGCTCTGGTATCGGGCAAAATACCTCATTTCATAATAAAGGAAAAATCATGAAAGTACGCGTCAAATGGGTAGAACAGGTCTCATTTCTGGGTGAAACCGAAAGCAGTCACGCCGTGCTGATGGACGGCGCTCCCGCCGCGGGGGGCCGCAATCTGGGCCCACGCCCGATGGAAATGCTATTGCTGGGGGCGGGTGGCTGCACCAGCTTCGACGTAATCAGCGTACTAAAGAAGGGTCGCCAGGACGTTACCGATTGCTACGTCGAGCTGGATGCAGAACGCGCGGAAACCGACCCCAAGGTTTTTACCAAAATTCACATGCACTTCGTGGTCAAGGGCCGCAACATCAAACCGGAGCTGGTCGAAAAAGCCATCAAGCTATCCGCCGAAAAATATTGCTCAGCCTCCATCATGCTGGGTGCCACCGCCGCTGTCACCCATGATTTCGAGGTCATTCAGGAACCGGGTTAACTCCATCCCGCCCGAAAAAGCAATGCGGGGGAAAATCGAGAACGCCCCGGGAATGCCGTTAATGAATTGCCCGCACTTTCACGGTTTTGCCCTTGACCTTGCCGGCAGATAACCTGCGCACGGCTTCATCGGCGATGGTGCGCACAACGGCCACATAGGTAGAGAAATCGGTAACTGAAATCTTGCCTATTTGTTCGCGCGTAAAACCTGCATCGCCGGTGAGTGCACCCAGCACGTCGCCTGCGCGGATTTTTTCCTTGCGTCCGCCCAGAATTTGCAGCGTCACCATGGGCGGCACCAGAGGCGAATTGTCTTCATCTTTCAATTCGGCGATGTTATGCCATTCCGGCACGACGCCCATCATCCTGGCGATACTGACAATGCGCTGGCGGTCTGAAGGGCCGCACAGCGAGAGCGCCCAGCCGTCTTCGTCCGCGCGCCCGGTACGACCGATGCGGTGGATGTGGATTTCAGGGTCGGGCGTGACATCGACATTGATGACCGCTTCGAGTTGCGCAATATCAAGGCCGCGCGCCGCCACGTCGGTGGCTACCAGCACCGAGCAACTGCGATTGGCAAACTGAATCAGCACCTGGTCGCGTTCGCGCTGTTCCATGTCGCCATTCAGGGTCAGCGCATAAATGCCTTCAGCATGCAGCACTTCAAGCAATGATCTGCATTGCTGCTTGGTGTTGCAAAAAGCCAGCGTGCTGACCGGGCGGTAATGTTTGAGCAGGGCGGCCACCGCCGTCAGGCGTTCTTCGTTGCTGACCTCAAAGAAACGCTGGCGGATCTTGCCGGCGTCGTGTTGTTCTTCCAGTTTGACCTGTTTCGGGTTGCGCTGAAATTGGCGCGCGAGCCTTGCGATGCCGTCCGGATAGGTTGCCGAGAACAGCAGCGTCTGGCGATCGGACGGGCAATGCCTCGCTACATAAGCAATCGCGTCAACAAAACCCATGTCCAGCATGCGGTCTGCTTCATCAAGCACCAGGATATTAAGCGCGGATAAATCGAGCGTGCCGCGCTCGATATGATCCATGATGCGCCCCGGGGTGCCGACGACGATATGCGCGCCGTGTTCCAGGCTCGCGATCTGCGGGCGCATGGTGGAACCGCCGCACAAGGTCATGATCTTGATGTTGTCTTCGGAGCGTGCCAAACGGCGGATTTCCTGCGTCACCTGATCGGCCAGCTCGCGCGTCGGGCACAGCACCATGGCCTGTACCGCAAAGCGTCGCGGGTTCAGCCGGGTCAACAGGGGAAGCGCGAAGGCCGCCGTCTTGCCGCTGCCGGTCTTGGCTTGCGCGATCAGGTCGTTGCCGGCTAACGTGATCGGCAGGCTGGCCGCCTGTATCGGCGTCATGGTCAGGTAGCCCAGCTGCTGCAAGGTTGCCAGCATGCCGGGTGACAGCGGCAGCTCGTTGAAGGCGTGCGCCGTGGATGAAAATGGATTAGTGTCGTTCATAAGGCGATTATCCCAGCTTGCAGCATGTTGTGTCTGTAAATTTATAAAACAGATTTTGCACTACCGGATAATACGTCCTCGTATAATGAACCTGCACACTGCGAGGTGAACCATGAAGTCAACTAGCCGCACGATCGTTTTTATTTCGGATGGAACCGGCATCACAGCGGAAACGCTGGGGAATGGTTTGCTCTCGCAATTCGAAGGCATCGAATTTCGTCATCTGCGCTTCCCTTTTACGGATAGTCTGGACAAAGCTGACGCCTGTGTGCAGCGCCTTGGTGAAATAAGGCAGCAGGATGGACAGCGAGCGCTGGTGATCATGACCGTAATGGATGAAAAGATCAGTGCGAAACTGCGCTGCGCCGATGCACTATTCCTGGATTTGTTCGAGGCGTTCATCTCGCCGCTGGAAAATGAGCTGGGGCAGCGATCGACTCACAGCGTGGGTCGCAGTCATGGCCAGGAAAGTCGCGAATATACCAGACGCATCGCTGCGATGAATTTTGCCATGGCTCATGACGACGGCATTTCCGCAGCCGATCTGAAAAATGCCGATGTAATTCTGGTCGGCGTATCCCGCAGCGGCAAGACGCCGACCAGTCTGTATCTGTCGCTGCAATTCGGCCTTAAGGCTGCCAACTATCCGCTGATACCGGAAGATTTTGAGCGCGACTGTTTACCCGACTCACTGCTGCCCTTTCACGACAAACTGTTCGGGCTGACGATAGCACCCGAACAGTTGCATCGCATCCGTGAAGAGCGCCGCCCGCACAGCCACTATGCTTCGCTTGCCAACTGCCGTCATGAAGTGACTGCTGCTGAAAGCCTGATGCGCCGTTCCGGGATCACCTGGTTTGATATGACTGCGCGCTCTATCGAGGAAATGGCAGTGCATCTGCTGCAGGCGTTCAACAAAAAACGGGAAACAACCGTAAACAGCCAACCGTAAACAGGAGAATCGTTATGCATCCGTACGTAATTCCATTCCAGTCATTAGGCCTCTCGGACATCGCTCAGGTGGGTGGCAAGAACGCCTCGCTGGGTGAGATGATAGGCAATCTCAGCGCGATGGGTGTCAGCGTTCCCGGCGGGTTTGCCACCACGGCTGAGGCCTATCGGGATTTTCTGGCGGCAAACGGTCTGGATAAGCGCATCGAACATGCCCTGTCCACACTGGATGTGGAAGATGTGAATGCACTGGCGAGAACCGGTGCCGAGATTCGCGGCTGGATAGCGGACGCCTCGTTGCCGTTGAAACTGGAGCAGGCGATACGCGAGCACTATGCACAACTGGCAGACGATGGCGACGGGGGTTTTGCGGTGCGCTCTTCAGCGACCGCGGAAGACTTGCCGGATGCCTCCTTCGCGGGGCAGCAGGAAACCTATCTGAATATTCACGGCATCGATAATGTACTGCATGCCATCAGGGAGGTGTTCGCCTCGCTGTACAACGACAGGGCGATTTCCTATCGGGTGCATACGGGTTACACCGGTTCTCATGTTGCGCTATCAGCCGGTGTTCAGCGCATGGTGCGCTCGGATCTCGGTGCATCGGGTGTAATGTTCACGCTGGATACCGAATCCGGTTTTCGCGATGCGGTGTTCATCACATCAAGCTATGGCTTGGGCGAAATGGTGGTGCAAGGATCGGTCAATCCGGACGAGTTCTACGTTCATAAACAAAAGCTGGCAGAAGGCTATCCGGCGATCGTCAGACGCAGCCTGGGCTCCAAGTTGCAACGCATGGTATTTGATACCAACCGTGCGGCAGGGCGTTCCACCCGGATTGAAGAGGTGCCGTTATCCGCGCGGGGCAGTTTTTCCCTCTCTGATGAAGATGTGCTGGAGCTGGCGCGTCATGCGATGACGATCGAGCAACATTACGGCAGGCCCATGGACATCGAATGGGGCAAAGACGGGCAGGACGGCAAGATTTACATCTTGCAGGCTCGTCCCGAAACGGTACAGTCGCAGGTGGTGGATGGCGGAACAGGGAAATACAGGCTCGGCCGGCGAGGCGAGGTGCTCATCGAAGGACGCGCGATCGGTCAGAAAATCGGCATAGGGCGTGTCAGGCTGGTGTTGAGCGCGAATGAGATGGACAAAGTGCAGGCAGGCGACGTGCTGGTCACCGACATGACCGATCCCAACTGGGAACCCGTGATGAAAAAAGCGGCTGCCATCATCACCAACCGGGGCGGCCGCACCTGTCATGCCGCCATCATCGCGCGTGAACTGGGTATCCCCGCCATCGTCGGCTGCACTCATGCCACCACGGCGCTGACCGAGGGCGAGACGGTCACGGCATCCTGCGCCGAGGGTGACACGGGTTACGTGTATCGCGGTCGCCTGCCGTTCGATATCGTCGCACCCGGTGTGCAGGCTTTGCCCGCCTTGCCGCTCAAGCTGATGCTCAACGTCGGCAACCCGATGCTGGCTTTCGAGTTCGCACAAATGCCGTCACAAGGAATAGGCCTTGCGCGTCTGGAATTCGTCATCAACAACATGATAGGTATCCATCCCAAGGCGGTGCTGAATTTTAACAGCCTGCCCGAAGAGTTGCGCTCTGCGGTGTTGCAAAAATCCAGCGGTTACGCCGATCCCGTTGCGTTTTATGTGGAAAAACTGGCCGAGGGGGTGGGCTGTCTGGCGGCCGCGTTCTGGCCGCGTCCCGTCATCGTGCGTCTGTCCGACTTCAAGTCCAACGAATACCGCAAACTGCTGGGCGGTGAGCTTTATGAGCCCGTCGAAGAAAATCCGATGATAGGTTTCAGAGGCGCCGGACGTTATGTGGCCGACAGCTTCAAGGATTGTTTCGAACTGGAATGCCTTGCGATGAAAAAAGTGCGCGAGGTGATGGGTTACAGCAATGTGGAAATCATGGTGCCGTTCGTGCGCACGGTGCAGGAGGCGCGCGAGGTTGTCGAGGAACTGGCGAAAAACGGTCTGAAGCGCGGCGAACAGGGGCTGCGTCTGATCATGATGTGCGAAATCCCATCCAATGCCTTGCTGGCCGAAGCGTTTCTGCAATACTTTGACGGTTTCTCGATAGGCTCCAACGATCTGACCCAGCTCACGCTGGGGCTGGATCGCGATTCCAGTCTGGTCGCCAACCGCTTTGATGAACGCGACGCGGCGGTAAAAAGCCTGTTGCACATGGCGATCAGCACCTGCAACCGGCTGGGCAAATATGTCGGCATCTGCGGACAGGGACCGTCCGATCACTTTGACTTCGCGCAATGGCTGATGAATGAGGGGATTCAGAGCATTTCCCTGAATCCCGACACGCTGCTGGAAACCTGGCACAAACTCGGGGAAGTCGTAAAGCCGTGAAGCTGTTTGATTCCATGCACGGGGGAAGTCTTGTGTAAATCTCGCCATGCTGCCTGATTATTCGGTAAGATTGCGCCTGTGCGCAGGTGACGCAGTCATTAAACTTAAAGCTCGCGCAGCGGTTCGTTTGTTCCCTCGCCCTTCGGGACGAAGGCGGAGTTTCGGGAAGCCAGGTTCCCTCCGCATGAGTCGACTGGGTGTGCAAAGCCAGTCGTGGGGCGCGGAGCGGGGTTCGGGAGAGAGAAAGCGTAGCGAGGGTGCCAGGGCATGGCTATTTTTATTTTTTTGGGGTGGTTGCAGGCCATGCCCGTTAAACGATTATTATGAAAATTCACGAATATCAGGGAAAAGAGATCCTGCGCCAGTTTGGCGTACCCACGCCGCGCGGGACAGCGTGCTTCACCGTTGATGAGGCGGTAACAGCAGCCCGTGAGTTGGGCGGCGCGGTCTGGGTGGTGAAGGCGCAGATACACGCGGGAGGCCGTGGCAAGGGAGGCGGCGTGAAAGTCGCGCATAGCCTTGAAGAAGTGCGCGCTGCCGCACAACAGATACTCGGTATGCATCTGGTCACACATCAGACAGGACCGGAAGGCCAGTTGGTACGTCGCCTGCTGGTAGAACAAGGCGCACAGATCGTCCGCGAATTTTACCTCGGCATGGTAGTCGACCGTGAGAGTCAGCGCGTGGCCTTGCTGGCCAGCAGCGAAGGCGGCATGGAAATCGAGGAGGTTGCCAAAGTCAGCCCGTCGATGATTCATACCCTGCGCATCGATCCGGTCGCAGGACTGATGATTGACGAGGCGGCAGAGGTCGCGCGCCGAATCGGCATTCCGGATGCATCAATCGCGGGTGCGGTGCAGGTACTGCAAGGTTTGTATCGGGCCTTCGTGGAGAAGGATGCGATGCTGGCGGAAATCAATCCGCTGGTGTTAACCTTGGACGGCAGTACGCTGGCGCTGGATGCCAAGTTCAATTTCGATTCCAACGCACTATACCGGCACCCGGAAATCACCGCTTACCGCGACCTGGATGAGGAAGATCCGGCCGAAGTCGAGGCATCCAGATTCGATCTGAGCTACATCTCGCTGGACGGCGATATCGCCTGTCTGGTGAATGGAGCCGGACTTGCAATGGCGACCATGGATATCATCAAGCTGTATGGCGGCAATCCGGCGAACTTCCTCGATGTGGGCGGCGGGGCGAGCCGCGAGAAGGTTGCCGAAGCGTTCAAGCTGATGCTGAAGAATCCCAACCTGAAAGCCATACTGGTCAACATATTCGGCGGCATCATGAAGTGCGACGTGATTGCCGAGGGTATCGTGGCGGCCGTGCGCGAGGTGCACTTGAACGTGCCGCTGGTGGTGCGTCTGGAAGGAACCAACGTGGAACTGGGCAAGAAAATCCTGGCGGAATCGGGTCTGCCGATTATTTCGGGAAGCGATATGGCGGATGCCGCGCAAAAAGCGGTTGCCGCCGCGAGGAGCAAATAATGTCCATACTTGTCGATAAGAACACCAGGGTGATGACTCAGGGAATGACCGGCAAAGTCGGTCAGTTCCATACTATAAGCTGTTTGGGTTATGCCAACGGCGCCAACTGTTTTGTCGCCGGCGTCACGCCGAACAAGGGCGGGCAGAGTTTCGAGGGTGTGCCGATCTACAACAGCGTAAAAGAAGCTAAAGAGCAGACCGGCGCAACAGTTTCTGTCATTTACGTGCCGCCCGCCTACGCTGCCGCCGCGATCGACGAGGCAGTCTGTGCCGATCTGGATCTGGTGATCTGCATCACCGAGGGCATTCCGGTGCATGACATGCTGAAGACGCGCTACAAAATGGCCGGCCGTCGCACCCTGTTGATCGGCCCGAACTGCCCTGGGGTGATTACACCCGATGAAATCAAGATCGGCATCATGCCGGGACACATCCACAAAAAGGGGCGCATCGGCGTGGTGTCGCGCTCCGGTACGCTGACCTATGAGGCTGTCGGACAACTCACCGCGTTAGGTCTCGGGCAGTCATCCTGCATCGGCATCGGCGGCGATCCGATCAACGGCCTGAAACATCTGGATGTGATGCGCCTGTTCAACGATGACCCGGAAACGGACGCGGTGATCATGGTAGGTGAAATCGGCGGCAGCGACGAGGAAACCTGCGCACGCTGGATCAGGGATAATATGAAAAAACCGGTGGTCGGTTTTATCGCAGGCATCACCGCACCGCCGGGCAAGCGCATGGGTCATGCCGGCGCCATCATTTCCGGTGGTCAGGGCGGCGCTGAAGACAAGCTGGCGGTGATGGAGGAATGCGGTATACATATCACGCGCAATCCCGCCGAAATGGGAAGAGTGATGCAGAAGCTACTGGCGAGTAGTAAGTAGGGAGCTAGGTTTTTCCACTCACCGCTCTCTATTTACCACTCACCATTTTTTAAAGGTTCTCAATGTTAGAAATGCTTGCTACCGCCCCATTCTGGGTGGATGTGCTGAAAATCATCATGATAGACGTGTTGCTGTCCGGTGATAATGCCGTGGTCATTGCACTCGCTTGCCGCAATCTGCCGGCAGCGCAACGTAAAAAAGGGGTTCTGTTCGGTATGGCCGGCGCCGTATTGTTGCGCATCGTGCTGACTTTTTTTGCAGTCAGCCTGCTCTCCTTGCCCTATCTCAAGCTGGTGGGCGCCATGCTGCTGATCTGGATAGGGATCAAACTGATTCTGCCGGAAGACGAACACGACGAAGGCAGCATCAAGGCCGATGCACGACTGATCGGGGCGGTCAAGACCATTATCATTGCCGATTTTGTGATGAGTCTGGACAATGTGCTGGGGGTTGCCGCGGCGGCCAAAGGCAATGTGCCGCTGCTGGTGTTCGGTTTGCTGATCAGCATACCGTTAATCGCCTGGAGCAGTCAGCTGGTGCTGAAACTGATAGATCGTTTTCCCTACATCATTTATGCTGGCGGCGCACTGTTGGGTTATGTGGCGGGGGAAATGCTGGTATCCGAAGCGCTCACTTCGACTGAGCTCAGTTCAGGGTTTGCGCATATGCTGGAAGAGCGGCATTGGCTGCACTGGCTGATCCCGGCGGGTTCAGCCTTGCTGGTACTAGCAGCCGGCAAGTTGCTGGCGTTTCGCCGAATTACCGAAGGAAAAGCTATTGATCTGGTCGACGGGAGGTCTGTCGTGCCGGAAAACGAGGATAAGGGCATGCGATGAAAATACTGATTCCGTTAGACGGTTCCGCCGGTTCACAGCGTGCGGTAGATTATTTTATCGGCCACCGCGATATGTTCGGGGATGCGCCTGAAGTGTTATTGCTGAATGTACAATGGAAAGTGGCGACGGGTAACGTCAAACTGTTTATCAATCAGGACACCATCAACGACTACTACCGTGAACAGGGCATGGCCGCACTGCAAGTGGCGCGCGCAGCACTGGATGCTGCGCAGATTCCGTATCAGTACCATATCAGCATAGGTAGCCCTGCCGATGCAATTGCACAATATGCGCGTGAACAGGGTGTGGATCAGATTGTGATGTGCAGGCAGGGTCAGGGCGGATTGCAGATGTTTCTGTTAGGTTCGGTGGTATCCAAGGTATTGCACCTGGCTGACTGTCCGGTGTTGCTGATCAAATAAGGGGTGGTATGAAACTGGAAGAAGCGCTGGAAATCGTGGCACTGACCGATTCCGGCATGGTGCGCGCTCATAATGAGGACAGCGTAGCCTTCGACGCCGCATGCGGTCTGGTGGTGCTGGCGGATGGCATGGGCGGTTACAACGCCGGCGAGGTTGCGAGCGGCATCGCTGTATCTGTCATGGCGGCAGAAATCGCGCCTCAACTGAAAAAAGCCAGCCCCATAGAGCGTGAAGGTGAAACGGGTGAGGAGCTGGCTGTCACCTTGCTCATCCGCAGCATACAAAAAGCCAATGCCTCCATCTATCAGGCGGCGACGAATGAAGCGCAATATGCCGGGATGGGCACGACCATTGTTTCAGCGCTGTTTTATGATAACCGGGTGGTGGTAGGTCACGTCGGTGACTCGCGCCTGTACCGCTTGCGCGGCGAGACGCTGGAGGCGATCACCCGAGACCATTCCTTGTTGCAGGAGCAGATAGATTGCGGGATGATCAGCGTTGAGAATGCGCGTCATTCGCAGAACAAGAATCTGGTGACCCGCGCCGTCGGCATCGATGCCGACCTGACCCCGGAAATTCATCTGCATGATGCGGCGGTGGGAGATATCTACCTGTTCTGTTCGGATGGGCTGAACGATATGGTGGAAGATGACGATATTCAATCTATACTGTATGCGATGCAGGGCAACCTGAAGCTTGCCGCACAGCAGTTAATCCAGACCGCAAATGATAATGGCGGCAAAGATAATGTTTCGGTGATTCTGGTCAAGGTATGCCAGGAATTTGCACAGCCACGCAGCCGGCTGAAAAAATTGCTCAATTGGTTTAAGAAGTAAGGAGAGGCGTGACGATGACTGCAAAATTGATACTGAGCCTGGATGGGGCGTTGATTCAGGATTACGCCCTGGAGAAAGAACGCATGACCATAGGACGCAAGGCGGACAATGACATAGTCATCAACAATCTTGCCGTGAGCGGACAGCATGCGGCGATCGTTACTATCCTGAATGATTCTTTCATGGAAGACCTGGATAGCACCAACGGCGTGGTGGTCAACGGGATGCCGGTCAAAAAGCATTTTCTACAAAACAATGACGTCATTGAGATCGGCAAGTACAAGCTGAAGTACCTGAACGATCATGTCAGTCAAACGAGCGCCGCCGAGTTTGAAAAAACCATGATCATGCGTGCTCCGCTGGCGCCGTCACCGGTCGAAAAATCCGGGGATACGGGATACTTCCAGAGCCCGTCCGTAATTGAGCCCGAAAGGATGGCTGCAAGCGAAGTTGCACCTGAAGCAGCTCCGCAGGCGGCATCGCCCGTGCCCCCCGCCCCGGTTACACCGCCATCAGTTCGTGCGGCGATACAAGTTTTGAATGGTCCGAATACCGGCAAGGAGCTGGAACTGGTGAAAGGCCTAACTACTCTGGGTAAACCGGGCGTGCAGGTAGCCGTGCTGACACGCCGCCCCCAGGGATTTTTCATTACCCATGTTGAAGGGAAGAGTCATCCTTACGTGAACGGTGAGTTGCTGGGCGCTCATCCCTGTCAGTTGAAAGATCACGATCTGATCGAACTTGCCGGCGTCAAGATGGAGTTTTTTTTCAAAAGCTGACCGGATCTTCAGGTTTGCTGAAACGGCAGAAAGCGGTCAGGCATGAAATTTAGAGTATTAGGGTGTAGTGGCGGGATCGGTGGCAGTTTGCGCACCACTTCGTTCGTGATCGATCATGACATTCTGATCGATGCGGGTACGGGTGTGGGTGAGTTAAGTCTTGCCGAACTGAGCAAAATAGACCATATTTTCATCACGCACTCCCATATGGATCACATCTGCAGCCTGCCCTTGTTGCTGGACAGCGTGATGGGGATGCGCAACCGTCCGGTGACCGTGTACGCCATCAGCGACACGCTGGAGATACTCAGGCAGCATATTTTCAACTGGAAAATCTGGCCCGATTTCAGCGAAATTTATAATGGCTTGCAACCGGTCATGCGCTATCAGTCCATCACGCTTGGCGAAGTGATCGACTTGCAGGGACGCAGGATTTCTGCCATTCCAGCCAACCACACCGTTCCGGCAGTGGGCTACCACCTCGACAGCGGTCAGGGCAGCCTGGTGTTCAGTGGAGACACCCATGTGAACGACAGCTTGTGGAGCGTGGTGAACCGGATTGAGAATTTACGCTACCTGATTATTGAAACCGCCTTTTCCAACGGTGAAATGGAATTGGCTGCGCGTGCCAAACACTTATGTCCGAGTCTGCTGGCGGATGAATTGGCCAAGTTTAATGGCGATGCCGAAGTTTTTATCACGCATCTGAAACCTGACGAGGTAGAGCTGATTATGACCGAAATTAGAACCTGTGCGGATCGCGCCGCCCCTAAAATGTTACTGAACAATCAGGAATTTTTATTTTAGAGATCGGCGCCAATTCAACGCGCAGACATAAGGCGAAACATGTACGGCAAGACAGGAGCAGCAATGAAGTCAGCGGCAAATAATGACGAAGATATGAGCGCCAAACTGGCGTTTACCAAGAGCCTTAATCACGTCACCAACAAGATACACGCCACCAGCAATATTGACGAAATCATGCTGGACGTCAGCCGTGATATTTGCAACCTGTTCAACGCCGACAGGCTGACGATTTACGTGGTGGGCGATGACAATGTCTCGCTGGTCTCCAAGGTCAAGACGGGGCTTAACTCCTTCAAGGATCTCAAGTTACCGATCGCCGCGCAGCGTGTAGCGGGCTATGTGGCGGTCAACAAAAAACTGCTCAATATCAAAGACGTTTATGATGAGCAGGAGCTGTCCAAATACAGTCCGCATCTGCGCTTTTTGCAGGAAGTAGACAGGCGCACCGGTTATCGTACCAAACAGATGATGGTGGCACCGATAGTGGATGCGCATGGCGGCGATCTGGTAGGTGTGATACAGGTCATCAACAACAAGGCAGGCACGCCTTTTTCAGCGATGGTTGAAGACGGTGTACTGGAACTGGCACAAACCATGGCTGTGGCACTGCGCCAGCGCCAGGAAAAGGCAGCGGTCAAGACCAAATACGATTATCTGGTATCCGGTGCCGTGCTGTCTGCCGCCGAGTTCGAGCTGGCAGCACGCACCGCGCGGCGCAAGGGTGTAGATATCGAGGAAGTGCTGATCGACGAATTTCAGGTGACTGTCACAGCACTTGGCAAGGCATTGTCCAGCTTTTTCGGAGTTGCTTACGAGCCGTTCAGGGCGGATCGCATCAAGCCGTCTGACCTGCTGCGCAATTTGAAGCGCGAGTATGTCGAGAGCAGTCACTGGCTGCCGATAGAGGAAACGCAGGAAGGCGTGGTGATCCTCACCACGGATCCTGAGCGTATTCAAGGCTCCAGGGTAGTCAACAACATCTTTCCCAGGAACCGGCTGGTCTACAAAGTCTGTTCGCAACGCGAGTTCATACAGACCCTGGATGCGTTTTACGGCGGTGAGGCCGGCACTTCAGGCGGTTTCGCCGTGGATGAATCCTCCATGGACGATCTGCTGTCCAGCATGGGCGGGGATGAAGATGAAATTCCTGCGCTCACGCAGGATGATGTCAATGCCGCAGCCGATAACGAACTGGTCAAACTGGTCAACAAGATCATCGTGGATGCCTACCGGATGGGCGCCTCCGATATTCACGTCGAACCGCAGCCCGGCAAGGGAAAGACGCAGATACGCTTGCGCAAGGACGGCTCATTGCTCAACTACATCGAGGTGCCGTCCACTTACCGCAATGCACTGGTGACACGCATCAAGATCATGTGCGATCTGGATATATCGGAAAAGCGCAGACCGCAGGATGGCAAGATCAAATTCAAGAAATTCGGGCCGCTGGACATCGAGTTGCGCGTGGCAACCATACCCTCACAAGGCGGTGTGGAAGATGTGGTGATGCGTATACTCGCGTCCGGCGAACCGCTGCCGCTTGAGAAGATGGGATTTTCGGCGCGCAATAACGAGCTGATCAAGGGCACGGTGAGCAAACCGTATGGCTTGTTTTTCGTGTGCGGCCCGACCGGCTCCGGCAAAACCACCACCCTGCATTCCATACTCAAATACATCAACAAGCCGGAAACCAAGATATGGACGGCTGAAGACCCGGTGGAAATCACCCAGAAGGGCCTGCGTCAGGTACAGATCAACAAGAAAGCCGGCCTCGACTTTCCGACCATCATGCGCGCTTTTCTGCGCGCCGACCCGGACGTGATCATGGTCGGCGAAATGCGCGACAAGGAAACAGTCTCTATCGGCATCGAAGCATCGCTGACGGGCCACCTGGTATTCGCCACCCTGCATACCAACAGCGCGCCGGAATCCATACTGCGTCTGCTCGATATGGGCATGGATCCGTTCAACTTTTCGGACGCGCTTCTGGGGATACTGGCGCAGCGTCTGGCCAAACGTTTGTGCATCGATTGCAAGAAGCCGCATATCGCCAGTGCGGACGAGGTGCAGGCCATGCTGGCAGAGTACAGCGAGGAATTGAAGCATACTTCAATCTGGAAAAAGGATCCGGCAGTTGCCAGCCAGGCGCTGTACGATCAATGGCTTACGCTGTTTGCCAATGACAAGAAGCAATTTACGCTGTATACGCCGGTGGGATGCGATAAATGCACGGGTACCGGTTATCGGGGGCGGGTCGGGTTGCATGAATTGCTGATCGGCAGCGATGCGGTAAAAAAGGCGATACAGGAACGCGCGCGCGTTGCCGAACTGCTCTCCATCGCGCTGGACGAGGGAATGCACACGCTGAAGCAGGACGGCATGGAAAAAGTGCTGCAAGGCATCACCGACATGCATCAGATACGCGCTGTTTGTATTAAATAATTGCAGTAAGTGGAAAGTAGTGAATCGTGAGTAGTGAGTTGTAAGTGGTGAGTAAAAACTACTGCCCCGTTTTTCCCCACTTGCCACTTGCCACTTACCACTTATCACTTCTCACTCACCACTCACTATGTCCGATAACCTGGTTACGCGTCTGAAAGAGCTCAACGAGATTGGCATCGCGCTGTCGCAGCAGCACGAAATCAACAACCTGCTCGAAACCATTCTGGAAGCTGCCAAACGCATTACCTATGCCGATGCCGGCACGTTATATCTGCTGGATCCCGAGCGTCGGACGTTACGGTTTGAGATTGTGCGCACCGATAAACTGGGCATCGCGATGGGCGGCATGCGCGGCGTACCGATCGAATATTATCCGGTGCAGTTGTACGATCAGCAAGGCCGCCCGAATCACTCGATGGTGGTGAGTCATGCGGCGCTGAGCGGTGAGACGGTAAATATTCCAGATGCATATGCGGCACAAGGCTATGATTTTTCCGGCACCAAGAACTTCGATGCCAAGCACGGCTACCACTCAAGTTCTTTTCTGGCCGTGCCGATGTCGAATCACGAGGGCGAGTTGATAGGCGTATTGCAACTCATCAACGCGCAAGACAGGGATACGGGCGAAAATGTGCCGTTTTCGCGTGACGACCAGCAACTGGTTGAGTCACTTGCCTCCCAGGCGGCGATGGCCTTGACCAACCGTCGTCTGATCGTGCAACTGGAGGAATTGTTCGAGTCCTTCATCCAGCTCATCAATACCGCGATCGACGACAAATCACCGCACACTGGCGGGCATTGCGAGCGAGTTCCCGAGTTGACCATGTTGCTGGCCGATGCGGTCACCCGCACCCGTCACGGGCCGCTCAAGAACTTTGTGATGACGGAAGAGGATCGTTACGAACTGAAGATCGCAGGGCTGTTGCATGACTGCGGAAAAATTACCACGCCGGTGCATGTAGTGGACAAACCGACCAAGTTGCACACGCTGTTTGACCGTATCGATCTGCTCGATACTCGTTTTGAGGTGTTAAAACGCGATGCAGAGATTGAGATGCTCAAAAAAACAGGAGCAAGGATCGAGGATCGGGCAACGGCGGGAATCGAGGATCGAGAAGAAGCGGAGATTCGTGCCGAGTATGAGGCGCGCATCAGACAACTCGATGACGACCGCGAGTTTTTACGGCACTGTAATGTGGGTGTTGAAAAAATGCCGGAAGCCGCGCTGCAGCGCCTGGCGAAAATTGCAGAATATCAGTGGTGCGACAACAAAGGGCGGAACAGCGATACGAAAAATTTTCTGAGTGAAGATGAACTCGATAATCTTTCCATACGTTCCGGCACCTTGACTGCAAAAGAGCGCGAGATTATCAATCACCATATTGACGTCACCATTCAGATGCTCGAATCGCTGCCCTGGCCGAAACACCTGAAAAACGTCCCGGAATATGCGGGCGGGCATCATGAGCGCGTCGATGGAAAAGGCTACCCGCGCGGCCTGACCCGTGATCAGATGTCGTTGCAGGCCAGAATCATGGGCATAGCTGACATATTTGAGGCCCTGACGGCGAAGGACAGACCCTACAAGACAGGCAAAACCTTATCCGAGTCGCTGGCTATACTGGGAAAGTTCAAGCTGGGCGGTCATATCGATCCTGACCTGTTCGACGTGTTTATCCGGGAAAAAGTCTATCTCGACTACGCCAGGCTTTTTCTCTCACCCGAACAGATCGATGACGTGGATATTGGCAAAATACCCGGCGTAAATCCAGAGACATAGCCACAAGCACCGCTCGCGGCTGGTTGTCGCATTGACCCGGATGAAAATGATGCCATACGCGGTGACCCGATGTTCGGGATGGCTGAGCAGGTTTGCCGTTACGTCTGGAAATCCGGTTGCTTTTGTGCCATGATCCATCACAGTCTACTGAGTTGTTTTGACGTGTTTGCAGGGCAGTCGTCACCACACTCATTTAAATACGATATTTATAGTAAAATCATATTGTTATATTATTTTAACGGGTGTTTTCCGACCTCTTGACTTCAGCTATTTGTTTCAACTGCCGAACTTATAACCCCTTATGAAAGGACGTCACTATGGCAGCTCAATCTGAAATTACCAACATGGCACTGTTCTGCGATTTCGAAAACGTGGCGCTGGGCGTGCGCGACGCCAAGTATGCGCAGTTCGATATCAAAAAGGTGTTGGAACGGCTGCTGCTCAAGGGCAGCATCGTAGTCAAGAAGGCCTATTGCGACTGGGAGCGTTACAAGGAATTCAAGGCGACCATGCATGAAGCGGCGTTCGAGTTGATCGAGATTCCGCATGTGCGCCAGTCGGGCAAGAACTCGGCCGACATACGCATGGTTGTGGATGCGCTGGATCTTTGCTACACCAAAGCGCACATGGACACCTTCGTCATCATCAGCGGCGACTCGGACTTTTCGCCACTGGTCTCCAAACTGCGCGAAAATAACAAGTATGTGATCGGCATTGGCGTGAAGGATTCCACCTCGGACTTACTCAGTGCCAACTGCGACGAATTCATTTTTTATGATGATCTGGTTCGCGAACAGGAAGCAAAACAGCAGCGCGCCGAGAAAAAAGCTCCCACCAAAACGGGCAAGGCCAAGCCGCAAGCCGCGAAAAATGAGGATGACAAACGTCAGGAAGCGCTGGATTTCATCGTGGAAACTGTCGAGGCATTGATCGCCGAGCGCGGTTCGGACGAAAAAATATGGGGCTCCATGGTCAAAACTACCATGCAGCGCCGCAAGCCGGGCTTTACCGAATCCTCCTACGGTTATCGCTCGTTCAAGGAACTGGTCGAAGACGCACAGCGGCACAAGCTGCTGGTGGTGGTGCGTGACGAAAAATCGGGCCAGTACACCATACGCTTGTCGGCGGCGGAATAGCCTTCACCCGAAGGTTGCAACAGGTCTTGCTGAAGACAGTCCGCTGGACTTTTCCCCCGGCAGACCTCGCAAACATGATTCCTTAACATAGCCGCGCTACAATTCTGCGCTCATTAGGGGGTGAGAATGTATCGTCGAATAGTCCTGTTGGCGGCCTTGGCCGTCTCGTGCCTTGCGCTAGCCGCTCCTGACACGCCCAAGGCTGACACGGCAATTGAACATGTCATCGTGATTATCGGCGAAAACCGCTCATTCGATAATCTGTTCGCCACCTACCGCCCTAAAAAAGGCCAGACGATCGCCAATTTGCGCTCACTGGGCATCGTGAAAGCAAACGGGCAGCCCGGTGCAAATTTTCATCTGGCCGGACAACATTTGGCGCTGAGCAGCGGCGAATATTCGCCGACCCCGCGAATCACCGGAACCTACGCGGCCTTGCCGCAACCCTATGCACCGGGCGCATTCGGCCAGCGCCGTGACATACCCGATGCGCGTTTCCCGTCCGATCTGCCGAACGGCCCCTTCCAGATTTCAAAATATGTCGCCTACGGCGCGCATACCGGCGATCCCGTGCATCGTTTTTTCCAGATGTGGCAGCAACTGGATGGCGGGAAGAATGACTTGTTTGTCTGGACTGCTCAAACGGTTGGCATGGGCCCCTCCAATGGCAAGACGCCGATTGCCGCCGGCAACACCTATCAGGGCGCAGTGACCATGGGTTTTTACAACATGGCAACGGGGGATGCGCCTTATTTACGCGAGCTGGCGGACGAATATGCGATTGCCGACAATTACCATCAGTCTGTGCTGGGGGGTACCACGGGAAATTATCTGGCGCTGACCACGGGAGACGTGTCTTTTTATACCCGGGATGGCAAGGCAGCTCAACCACCGGCCAAACTGATCGAAAATCCGGATGCGCAACCGGGGACCAACAACTGGTATACCGAAGACGGATACAAAGGCGGGAGCTATGTAAATTGCTCCGACATGAACAGTCCCGGGGTCAAAGGGATACATCAATTTTTAAAGCACCTGCCTTATCGCGTCTTCCGGGACGGCAATTGCGATCCTGACACCTATTACATGGTCAACAACATGGAGCCATCTTTCTCGCCAACGGGAGAACCACTGAAGCCGGACGACGACAAACTGCCGCCGCAGATCATCCCGACGATAGGCGATGCCTTGACGGCCCGCGGCGTGTCATGGCGCTGGTACAGCGGCGGGCGCAACGACGGCAAATATGTAGATAAGGAATATTGCGCCATGTGCGATACCCATCTGTATTTCCCCTCCATCATGCTGGGAGCGGGTAAGGCCAATCTGCACGACTTGTGGGCGTTCTATCTGGATGCAGAAAAAAAGGAAACCTATTTTCCCGCCGTATCAATCATAGCACCTTACGACAGTGTGTCCGGACACCCGGGCTATGCGATGGAGCCGGGCTTTGATGAGTTGTTGCGGGGTATCGTGAACAAGGTCAAACAAAACCCTGAGTTATGGAAGAAGACGGCCATTTTCGTCACCTTCGACGAGAGCGGCGGCTATTACGATTCAGGATACACGCAATTCATCGACTTTTTCGGCGATGGACCGCGCGTGCCGCTGCTGGTCATTTCGCCGCTTGCAAAGAATGGCTATGTCGATCATACCTATTACGATCACGCCTCGATACTCAAATTCATCGAGCGCAACTGGGGGATGAAGCCGTTATCCCCCCGCAGCCGGGACAACTTGCCGAATCCGCTGCATGACAGGAATTCTCCGTATGTGCCAAAAAATCGCCCGGCGATCGGCGATCTGATGAACCTGTTCAAGGATAACAAATAAAAACTGCATAACAAAATCAGCCAGCGTGATGGGCTGGCTGTTTACCCGACTTCAGGCAGCATGACAGACGTCTGGAGATGCCTCAGCTGCTTGCCGGCGCGTTCGGCCTGAGTTCAGCAGCGATTCAAATTGCTCGATCGGCACGGGTTTGCCAAACAAATACCCCTGATAATGGATGCAGCCCTTATTCAGCAGGGTCAGGCGCTGTTCATCCGTTTCCACCCCCTCGGCGATGACGTCCAGATCAAGACCGTGAGCCATGGCGATGATGGTGCGCACAATCGCCTTGTCGCTGTTGTCGGTTGCCAGATCCTGCACGAATGACTGGTCGATCTTGAGCTGATCGAGCGGCAGCCGCTTGAGGTATTGCAGGGACGAATACCCGGTGCCAAAATCGTCCAGCGAGAACAACACCCCGATTATTTTAAGGGCATTCATGGTTGTAATGGTCTCCTCGATATTCTCCAACAACAGACTCTCGGTCAGTTCCAGCTTGAGCAGCTTCGGATCGATGGCATGACGCAACACGGCGGCATGCACCTGAGACACGAAATCAGCCTGACGAAATTGCTTCGCGCTCACGTTCACCGCCAGAGTGAGATTACGGGTGTTGGCGTTATGTTGCCATGCCTTGAGCTGGGCACATGCCGTTTCCAACACCCAAAATCCTATTTTCAGAATCAGCCCGGTTTCTTCAGCCAGCGGAATAAATTGCGCGGGCGACACCAGACCACGTTGAGGATGTATCCAGCGGAGCAGCGCCTCTGCACCCTGAACACGGCGCGAACTATCCATCTGCATTTGGTAATGCAACTGAAATTGTTGTGCCTCAATGGCGAGGCGCAATTCACCTTCCAGTTTTGCACGGGCAGTGATGGTTTCCTGCATCTGCGGATTGAAAAATTGCAGCGTGTTGCGTCCGGACTTTTTGGCCTGATACATGGCGATGTCCGCCTGTTTCAAAAGGTCTTCCATGCCCCGTTCATGATTTCCGAACAGCGTGATGCCGATACTGGGCGTGCTCTGATATTCGTGAATATCAAGTTGGTAAGGTTTGCCGAGAGAGGCCAGAATCTTGTCGCCTATCGCCTCTGTCTGAGCTGCCGCCTCGCCCGCCTGCCCGCTCAGATTTTCCAGCATCACCACGAACTCATCTCCACCCAGACGCGCCACGGTGTCTCCCTCGCGTACACAAGAAGTCAGTCGCAATGCGACTTGCTGTAACAGCAGGTCTCCCATGCTATGCCCCAGTGTGTCGTTCAGGGTCTTGAAATTGTCGAGATCGATAAACAGCAGCGCGCCTTCCTTGTTGCTGCGTGCGCCGGCCGATAATGCATGGCTCAGTCTGTCCTGCAACAGGCGGCGGTTGGGCAAATGAGTGAGTGTGTCGTAAAAGGCCAAATCGTGAATTTCCGCCTCGGAAATTTTACGGCGGGTGATGTCGGAGAAGATACCGACGTAGTTGACCAGTTGACCACCCGCGCCAAAAATGGGGGTGATGGTCAGTTGTTCAGGGTATATTTCGCCGTTCTTGCGTTTGTTCCAGATTTCTCCGTGCCAGCTCTTTTTGCCTTTAATCGTCTCCCACATCTGGCGGTAAAACGATTCGTCATGGTGAGTTGATTTCAGTATGGCTGGTGTTTTTCCCGCTACGTCCGCGCTGGTGTAGCCGGTTATTTCCGTGAACGCATGGTTGACTTTAAGGATATTTTGCTCGGCGTCGGTGATTACGACGCCATCGCGTGATTCGAATGTGACAGCGGCAATAGCCTGTTCGCTGTGTATTTTCTTTTGCAGCGCAGCGTTGCGTGCCAGCGTGTAGAGCCAGAACAGGGCAAGCGCCGCAATCAGTCCAAACAGGATTTCCGCCAGCATCGCGGTCAGCAGCACCAGCAGCGCAGCGAGCAACTGAAAGCTGATGCGGTGGCGATCGATCCAGTACAAAACACGCATTTGGCGAGGCTCCGGAATTAGGCTGTGAAAAACAGTATACCTAGTTTATTTTTAAACAGGGAGCTGTTTTTCAGAAATCTTCCATATTTCGGCTCAACGGGAAATTATCATACGGGGGATGATAAGACAGATTTTTGAGCTCACGCTCGCAGCCGCAAAGCGAGCAGTTCGATACGCGCGCACCACAAACGGCCGCTGTTTGACTTGTAATGCATCGAAGACGGCGCTACGCGCATTCAATACCTGAACAGGCTACCTTGTTGCGTCCGGTTTTTTTGGCCGTATAAAGTGCGTTGTCGGCCTCTATCAAAATCTCCTTCAGATCTCGCGTGACATTGGGTGAACAGAGCGAGAAACCAATGCTTACCGTAACAGACAGTTCACCGCATTCCGTTGAAAACGGCATTGAAGCGATGGCCGCACGCAAGGATTCAGCCAGCATCAATGCACCCGACATGTCGGTATCGGGTGCAATCACGCAGAACTCCTCACCGCCGTAGCGCCCCAGCACATCCTGTCCGCGCAGCCGTTCCAGCAACCGGCCGGCCACTTTACGCAACACTTCATCTCCCGTCGGATGCCCGCAGGTATCATTGATGCGTTTGAAGTAATCCACATCGATCATCAGCAATGCCAGCGGCAAACCGCTGCGCCGCGCCAGCGCATGCTCGGCGTGTTCCATCAGGGCGCGCCGGTTGGGAACCTGAGTAAGGCTGTCAGTCATCGCCAGCGACATGATTTCACGATCCGAGCGTTCCTTGACCATCAGCACGAAGCCGATCGAGCCCAGCAGCGACGCCGCCATGACGGCAATAAAGCCCATAAGCTGAACGGGTTGCAGTGCTACGCTATTCGTGACTTGAGCAAACTCACCGTGACCGGTCAGTGCAGTCAATGCACGCAACCCCATCACCAGCATGAGCATGACGATTCCGCCGAACAGCAGCCGCCATGCCCGCCCGTCGCGAGTATTCTTATCGGATAACAGGGCGCGAGCGATGAACTGCAACTGAAAAATGAAAATCAGACTGCCCCAGATGAAGCGACCGCGTATGTCATCTACCAGAATGAACGCCATCGCCAGCGCCACTGCCACCGGCGCAAAATACTGCCAGTTTCGCGCTCGCCGTTGCTGAAATTCACAGATTGCCGCCAATATCATCGCATACGAAGCCGCCTGGAATCCGTGTGCGAAGACTATCGTGATAAAGTCAGGAAAACTCCCGCGAGAATCGGCTATTATCCAGACTAGGGTTTCCAGCAGAATCGCTGCCGCCCACTTTTCCATGCCATCCCGTCTTTTATTGCCCACCTGTCCGTAAACGGCGACGAGCAGACACAATACCAGCAAAGCATCGGTCAGGATCAGCGAAAACAACAGGGTGCGCGGGTCGAGGTTCATATTGTTACAAAAAATGGGTAGTGAACCGGCCGCTTTTAATTATTAAAAAATGGGTTTGCGCTTACGCGCTTATATAGTTTATCTGTTAATCGCCGAATAGCATATGCGCTTCGCGAGTTTTTCAGGCCGCCTTTCCCACCCTGCCCAAACAGCAACAATTAACGATGACCATGAGTAATCAAATCACAAATCGCCGTGCCTCATCAATTCCCATCGAATCAACGAGTGCCATCAACTGCACCGGGGTGTTACGCACTCTGCCGCCCGGTGAATCCTGCCATGCATGCGGCCCTATGCATGGCGCGATAAAATCTGACGAAAGCAATCATGATCCCCTATAAACTGATCGATACCGCATCCTGGGCGGGTACCACGCTGCGCTTATACCAGCGCGGTAACGAGTTCTCCATCCGCGTGGACAAGGCGGGCGAACTGATGAACAGTCGCGCGCATCACTCGGAGGATGTGCTGGCTGAACTGGCATGCAAGATGATTGCCGGCCGCGAAAAGCCTCGCCTGCTGGTGGGCGGTCTCGGTATGGGTTTTACGCTGGCGGCGGTGTTATCCCACACGGGTCCGGAAGCGCGGGTAACGATGTCCGAATTGATTCCTGCCGTGGTGCGCTGGAACCGGGATTATATGGGCAGTCTTGCCGGGTTTCCGCTGAATGACGGGCGCGTTCATGTGCTTGAACACGATGTCGGTCTGGTGATGCAGGAGCATAAAAACTTCGACGCCATCATGCTGGATGTGGACAATGGCCCGAGTTCATTCACCCATGATGACAACGATGCGCTATACAGCTTACGCGGACTGAGCATGGCTTTTAATGCGCTCAAGCCGGGCGGCGTGCTCACCGTCTGGTCGGCCACCTCCGACCCCGCATTTACCCGGCGCATGGTGAAGGCGGGTTTTGAGGTGACAGAGCAGCGTGTCGGGTCGCACAAAGCCCTCCGCGGTAACCGGCACACCATCTGGATCGGGGTCCGGCCCGACAGCTGACTGCACCGGTTGACAATATTCTGACGGTCTTACGAACTCGACAGAATGTCAGTTCAATTTCCCGCCTTTCTTGCCGCCGAAAACCGGCCACTGGGCGCCCCAGCGGTGCAAGCCCAGACCCAGCAAAATGCATGCCGTGCCGAACCAGACTTGCGGCAGCACCGCCTCGTTGTTCAGGCCATGCCCCAGCAGCAATGCCAGCACCGGCGTGATCAGTGTGATCAATGCGATACGTCCCGTGTCCATGTGTTTGATCATGTAGTAATACAGCATGAAGCCCAGCACCGAGCCTACCACGCCCAGATAAACGATCGCTTCCGCTGCGCGATCCGGCAACGTTGCGGGTAAGTTGCCATCGGCCAGCCACCATGCCGCAAAGAACAACGGCAACGCGACGATTAGCGCGCCGAACGTCGTCGCCAGCGGCGGGCTGTCATCGCCCACTTTCTTGATCCAGACCAGGCCAAGCGACTGGCAGACTACCGACATGAACAACGCGAACACGCCCAGTGCAGCTCCGTTGCCCAGACCCAGCCCACCCCTGAACACCAGCACCAGCCCCGCCAGTCCCAGCAACATGCCTGCCAGCTTGTTTGCCGTGATGGATTCTTCCTTGAGCCACAGCATCGCCCCGAGACTTGTGATCAAGGGAGAGAGGCCGAACAGCACAGAGATCATGCCCGAGCTGACGTATTGCGAAGACCAGTAGGCCAGCACCATGGTTGCCCACATGCTGGTTCCGCTCGCCACGTAGCTGTGCATCGCACGGCGGTGCATGGGCGGGCGTATGCGCAGCACTGCCAGCAGTATCGCGCACAACAACACGCTGATCGCCATGCGCGCCAGCACCGCGAAACTGAACCCGGCTCCCAGCGCACTCCACTTGATCGCAAGCGGCGTGGTAGACCAGATCAGGATGACTGAAACAAATGCGACCGGCAGCGACATGGATTTTCTCCGATAAAAAACAACGGCATAAACAAAAAGGCCACAGAAACTTCCTGTGGCCTTTGCGGAAACTGCTCAAGCGAACTTAAACGCTAATTCTCCAGACCACCGTGCGTGCGCAACCAGACCATGCGCAGCTTTGCGCTCAGGTTGGCTCGGACGTGTCGAATGGAGGAAAAAGTAATCATGGGCGGATTATCAGGGTATGGATGCCGCAATGTCAATCGGCATCTGCAACGTTAGCGAGTGAAGCAACCTCATGGTTTCCCGAATAATTCGTCGAGCGGGTTGTTGCCCGCGGGTGATTTGCCGGTAATGCGATATGCCGGTGTCCAGCAGCTCGGGCACGATGCGGCCGCGATCCGGCAGCGTTGCCAGAAGCGCCGCTTTAGCTTCAAGCTTGTCCAGAATCACCAGCGCATTACCAATGCTGTCCTGCGCGATATAGTCGATGATTCCCGTTAAATCCTGCCGCGCCGTGTCCGTCCACAACACTTGATGCGTTTCAGCCATTTTGCTTTTGACGCTCCAGCAAAGACGCACGCATCGAACTGAACACCTCAGGCTGCGAAGTCAGCCTGTTTTTGCTCACATCGGCCTCGCCCTGCACCATCAGTTTGAGCATCAAAAAGGCATCCTGCTGGGCGCGGTAGGTTGCGTAATCCTGCACCACCGCGCTCGCCGAACCGTTCTGCGTCAGGATGATGTTGGTTCCTCCGCGCGTTTCCTGCAATAACCGGCTGGCAGAGGTTTTAAAGTCGGTCAGGCTGATGATTTGTTCCCGCATGGCAGGTTACTGAATAAGGATTGAATTCGGGTATTGTAGCGATAGACTGGGAAAATGCAAGATTGTGCCCGGTTTGCCGGGGGTAGCCCGGCGGCTCACGCCCGCAAGGGTCTTCGCCTGCTGGAACTACTTAACTACGACTAATGCTGCATACGCAGCTTAAATCTTCGTAAATAAAAACATAGTCGCGCATAGCGCTCCTTGTTTTGAGCGAAAATCGACCCCGGTTTCCCGCCTAACGAGCTTGCTTATTTATGTAAGTACAGAACGTATCCTGAATAAAATTACGCAAAGATATAGGGACTCTTGAACGCGTGCCTAGGACAACCATGCCATTGGAACACGACAGATTTACATGCATTTTTGGGGGTGTGGAAATTTCTTTAAATAAAGCCATAGCATCCCGATGAACAGTATTGCAAAACTCTATTAAAGAGGGTGTCCTGGATTTTGTGTAAACGGGTTTTCTTAACGCTGCGGCATCCGGTCTTCAAACTGGATATTAAACCGGTTTAGCGCAGCCTTCCAGTCGCGTATCGGCATCGTCCATTTTTTGCTGATGTTGTTGATCGCCAAATAGAACAGTTTCAGCAATGCATCATCACTGGGGAACGAGCCCCGGTTCTTGGTAATTTTGCGCAGGCTCATGTTCACGGACTCGATCGCATTGGTGGTGTAAATCACCTTTCTGATTTCCGGCGGGTAGTCGAAGAACGGGATGATCCGCTGCCAGTTGCTACGCCATGATTTAACGATCGACGGGTAGTCGACACCCCATTGTCGTTCAAATTCATCCAGTTGCCGCTCTGCTTCTTCCTGGGTGGACGCAGTGTAAATCGACTTCAGCCCGGCGGCGACTTCCGCCCGCAGCTTCCATGACACATAGTTCAGGCTGTAGCGCACCATGTGCACGATACACAGCTGTACGGCGGTCTTGGGGTAGACGGTCTCGATAGCTTCAGGAAAGCCCTTTAGGCCATCCACGCAGGCGATGAAGATATCCTGCACGCCACGGTTCTTGAGCTCGGTCACCACCTGCAACCAGAACTTGGCACCTTCGGTCTGGGCGATCCATATACCCAGCAGTTCTTTCTCGCCAGCCAGATTGATTCCCAAAGCCAGATATACAGCCTTGACGCGAACGCTTCCGGAGTCACGCACTTTTACATGGATACAATCCATATAAACAATTGGATACAGCGTATCAAGAGGCCTGGACTGCCAAGCTTTTACCTCGTCGATCACCGCATCGGTTACCGTTGAAATCAGGCTGGACGACACTTCTGTGCCGTACATTTCTTCGAGATGGCTCTGGATTTCGCGCACCGTCATGCCACGGGCATAGAGTGACAGAATCTTGTCGTCAAAGCCATTCCAACGGGTTTGATGTTTCGGGATCAGTTGCGGTTCAAAGCTGCCGTGCCGGTCTCGGGGAGTCTCCACGGGCAACTCGCCAAATTCGCCCTTCAGCGTCTTGCTGCTCTTGCCGTTACGAGTATTTCTCGCGGCGTTGGTGACGGCCTCATTTTTTGCATGACCAAGATGTGCTTCCATTTCGGCTTCAAGGGCACGCTCGACCAACGCCTTGGTGAGTTGCTTGAGCAGGCCATGCTCGCCAATCAGGTCTTCTGGTTTTTTATAGCCGGTAAGCAGGCTGTCAATCAGGTCATTCGGTAGTGCTTTTGCTACGGTCATTGCGACTCCTTTCAAAGTGGCGGCAGTTTCCTGCCAAATGACCGTTTACACAAAATTTCTTACACCCTCAAGAGAGAACGATGATCCAGAGTAAGCGCTTCATAAGCCGCAGGCTTGTTAGCTGAACTGAATTTCCGCATGCTTATCACCTTCAATATGGAGGTTGGCAATGATGAGAATGGGAGCAGAATTTTGGGCGGCGCATGTGGCGGCGAGCCAGTTGGAAACGATTC
>JAJXTL010000138.1 GCA_021783855.1 Pseudomonadota bacterium | reverse complement strand
GGCTCACTCAATACCCAATAAGCACAATGACGACCGCGTCACCACATACTGAAGATGTCGTTCAAATTGCAGAATTGGCCATGAGGTGGTCTGCGTCGTCGCGGCAGTTTGACCTTGTGGATTGAGGAAGAGGCTCTGGGCTATTGGCAAATCTGTGAGCCTCGGCTCAGACGCGCTTTCAAATATAGTCATTCAGCCGGAGGCAGACACCCTGCGAGCGGCTTCTGAGTGACAGCTTGCCGGAGCGCGCTGTTCACCCGGGAAAGCGCAGTTGAGGTTGCTAGAGGGCAGTCTACCCCGTTCTTGACGCGCATTGCCTTGTTTATCCTGCAAATCCGGCAAGCTGGGGGTCGAAACAAGTTAACATTCATTGCGCATTGCGGCAGATGGGAGCTGACACAACCCGATACTGGTGAAGGAGCAAAATGAAAGTTACCCAACAATTGCACGATCTGGGTCAAAGTCTCTGGCTGGACAACATCACGCGCGAACTGCTGACAAGTGGCACACTGGCCCGTTATATCAGCGAGCTGTCCGTGACCGGACTCACCTCCAATCCCACCATCTTCGATCACGCCATTCACGAGGGTGGTTTCTACGATGATGCGATTCGCCAAAAAACGCTGGATGGCAAGGCAGGCGAGGCGTTGTTTTTCGAACTTGCGCTGGAAGACTTGATACAAGCGGCCGATCTCCTTCGTCCGGTCCACGATGCCACTGAGGGGGTCGATGGCTGGGTGTCGCTGGAGGTATCGCCCTTGCTTGTTGACGATACCGCACGCACGATAGAAGCTGCCGAGCAGCTGCATGCGCGTGCGCATCGCCCTAATCTATTCATCAAGATTCCGGGCACGCCCGCAGGTATTCTGGCGATTGAGGAAGCGATTTTCGCCAGTGTGCCGGTGAATGTCACATTGCTATTTTCCCGCGAGCACTACATCGCAGCGGCAGAGGCGTATATGCGTGGCATTGAGCGGCGCATTGCCGCTGGTCTGGATACTAAGGTCGCTTCCGTGGCTTCCCTTTTCATCAGTCGCTGGGATGTTGCCGTGAAAAATAAAGTTCAAGGCGAGTTTCGCAACAACCGTCTTGGCATCGCCATCGCCATGCGCACCTACAAAGCTTATCGCGATTTGTTGGCGTCCCCGCGTTGGCAGAAATTGGCCGCCAGCGGCGCTCAGCCGCAACGCCTGTTGTGGGCCAGCACCGGTACCAAGGATCCTTCAGCATCAGAAACTCTCTACGTTGAAGCGCTCGCTGCGCCAGATACGATTAACACCATTCCGGAGAAAACACTGCTCGCTTTTGTCGAGCACGGAAAAATTAATAATGTATTGCCGTCAGACGAGAGGCATGCAGAAATGGTGGAAGCGATAATTACGGAATTTGTTCGCGAGGGCATCAATGATGAGACGCTTGCCGCTGAACTCCAGCGCGAGGGCGCTGAATCTTTCGCAAAATCCTGGCTTGACCTGATGGCCTGCATTGTCACTAAAAGCGCAGCGCTGATCCAGCAGACAAATCCGAACGGAAGCTTGCCATGACATTTGCAACGCAACTCGGCCAGTTGTGCATCAGTACGATGCGCATACAGGAGTGGAGAAAAAAATGACTGCTTTTTTCGGAATTGACGAACTCAAGGCGCAAGATTTAATCGATAAGAGCGTTGTGTGTTTCCCTTATTCGCCTGATGGAAAATTACACGTGCATGGGATCGTCTCGCCTATCAGAAATGAAGACATCGTTTTCATCAAACACTGTACACAGCAATTCAGTCTGCATATCAAAGCAATCGGCGTTGTGCAGTCAGATTATCCGACAAAGAGCGATTTGGGAGTTTGCCTGCCGGTTAAATGGGTGTGGCAGGGCGAAAAAGTCTTGGAGAATACGGATGAGGTGAAGCTGTTATGCGGCGAACCCATGTATGAAGAGCACAATATTTCAGTGCAAAGGGAAATCATCGATTTGCTTCCGGAGAAATATCGATTGCCGCAAGAGTGGTAAAGCCGGCATGCCAGGATAAATAGACTTATATCAGCGTGCGCTACCAGAGATCGGGCCCGTTTCTGCCGTTCGAGGAGGGTATACAGGATTTTGTGAAGGGTATGCCTATCGCGCTGGAGTGTCTGCATCCTCGCCATGCATTGGAGGACTATATGGCATGCTCCTTTGGAAACCACACATATTCTACGGCAACGCGGATTCGATTGTGATTGCTATTGCTTGATTGTTTGCGTTGGTACGACATCGCACAGAAATAGCGCGCGATGACGTGTAATTTTGAATTTCTCAAGCAAATACAAGGAACGATCCACATGAATCCAATCACATCGTTTTTGGTCTTTATTCTTATTATTGCCGGCCTTGCCGTTGGCATGTGGGTGAATGCTTACCTGGCGCTGGTGTTCTTCGCATTAGCAGCCGTTATTGCGATGTCACTAAAGATGGCCAATACCTGGCAGAAGTTTGTCATCCTGAGGATGGGAAAACTGCAAAGTGTCAAAGGAGCCGGCATGTTCGTCATCATTCCGATCCTTGACAAGGTGATTGCCGTGATCGACGAACGTATTCAGACAACGGGTTTTAATGCCGAGCAGGCGCTGACCAGGGACACCGTTCCTGTCAATGTCGATGCGATCATTTTTTGGCATGTGCACGATGCAGAAAAGGCCGCATTGGCCATTACCAACTATCGCCAAGCGATAGATCAGGTTGCGCAAACCTCGTTGCGCGAGATGATCGGGTCATCGATGCTGGCGGCATTGCTATCCGATCGCAAGGATGCCGACGCGCAACTGAAGAATGAGATCGGCGCAAAAACTGCTCCCTGGGGCGTAACGGTGGGTTCGGTCGAGATTCGCGATGTTGCGCTCCCTGAGGCATTGCAGGATGCCATGTCGCGTCAGGCCCAGGCTGAGCGCGAGAAACAGGCACGGGTGATACTAGGATCAGCCGAAGCCGCAATCGCCGGTAAGTTTGTCGAAGCTGCCGATATTTATGCCGGTCATCCTGCGGCGCTGCAACTCAGAGCCATGAACATCATTTACGAGACCACTAAGGAGCGGGGGGCCACGATTCTTATTCCCAGTTCGATGGTCGATAGCCTGAATCCTTCGGTAACAAGCCTGGCGCTCTCGCTCGCGACTAAAGAAATACCTGATCCAGAAGTTGTTCCACAGACGGTTGCAGCCGCAGGATAATCCAGGAGAAAAAGGATGAACGTATTACCCGTTGATAAAAAAGCCTTTGATAAGTTCGGACCATACACTTTGATCATCGGGATATTGCTGGTTGTGCTGGGAACGGCGGGTATTTTTCTGCCGGGTGTGATGTCCCTGAGTACTGTCATTTTTGTCGCCTGGCTATTGCTTGCCGGCGGTAGTTTATGGGCCGTACACACCTATCAATATAACCCGAAGAGTGTTATGGACTGGATCAAACCAGCCCTGTTGTTCATCTTCGGAGGCCTGATGCTGTTTTATCCTGTATCAGGTGTGGAAGCGGTGGGACTGTTGCTGGCCTTTTATCTGTTATTGGATGCTGTGCACAGCTTCACCCTCGCCCAGTCTATCCATCCTGACAAAGGCTGGGGCTGGATGACTTTTAATGGTGTTGTCTCGGCTATGTTGGCCTCGCTGTTTCTGATCGGATGGCCAGCCACTTCGTTGTGGCTGGTGGGTATGTATGTGGGTATCAGTCTGCTGTTTGATGGCTGGGCATTGATTGCCATAGGCTGGATGCTGCGCAAGGGCAAGCGATAATGAATCATGGTGCCGATCTCAGCCACTAGCCAACCGGCAGAGCATCGTCCAACCTTTGCGCACAAGATCAGATTTTCTACATTTTTTGATAATAAAGGCGATTTCATAGAGAGCATCATGAACAGAAGTGAACGCGATTCGTTAGGTGTCATCGAAGTTTCATCAGACAGGCTCTGGGGCGCACAGACACAACGCTCGCTCGAACACTTCCATATCTCGTCTGAAATAATGGCTGAGGAAGTTATCATGGCCCTTGCGCAAGTTAAACGTGCCTGCGCAGTGGTCAATTGCGAGTTGAGATTGCTGGATGAAACAAAGGCAATGGCTATCGTGCAGGCTGCCGACGAAGTGCTAGCCGGCCGTCACCGGGATGAGTTTCCGTTGTCGGTCTGGCAGACAGGCTCTGGTACGCAGAGCAACATGAATATGAATGAGGTGCTCGCTAACCGTGCTTCTGAATTGCTTGGTGTTGGTATGAATCACAGTATTTACCTCAACGATGATGTTATTGAGCTTTACATAAATCATGACACTAAAACAAGTCTGCCTGTTTCCAGCAAGCTGTAATGATACTCGGGCGCTGCTGAGCACTCTTGAGCTTGCTGCGCGCAGTCGCCTGCAGCTCGGCGATGCTGTTCGGGCAGAAGTTGGCCAACGCATGACGTTTGAGCCACGCCCACAGATATTCGACCGGATTCAAATCGGGCGCGTACGGCGGCAGGAAGGCGACCTGAACAGGAAGGCGACCTGAATATGCCCATCGGTGCTGTCCAGGTATTCCCTGACCAGTTTCGATCTGTGTGCCTTGAGGCCATCCCAGATAACCAGAAGCGGACGTTTGAGGTGAGCCTTGAGCTCTTTGAGAAATTCGATGATCTCTTCCTTTTTGATGCTGCCTTCGTGAAAGCGGAACAGGCAGGAAAGCCGGGTAAGGCCGGCTATGAGCGACAAGTGTTTCCAGTTGAAATGGAACTGGATGATTGGCGTTTGCCCCTTGGGCGCCCAAGGGCGCACCCGTGTGGGACGCTCGGACAGACCCGACTCGTCGACAAAGATGATTATGCGGTTTTCCCTTTAGGCTTTTTTTTAAGCGCAGGCCAAGTCTTGCGCTTGAATTGTGAAACAAGCTCATCATTGCGTTCAATCGCGCGGCGATTCGGCTTCTGGTTGCTGAAGCCGAGCACACCGAGAATGCGCCAGACATGTACTTCGCTGTATGACACACCGAACAGGCGTTCAATAAGCAACCGCACACGTTTGAGTGTCCAGAGTTCAGTGCCAAAACCATGGCTGGTAGGGCGTTCGAGCAAATTACGGCGCAGTGTTTCAAGCTGCCTCGCATCTAGTTGCGCCGGGCGACCTTTGCCACCCATGGCGCGCAGCGCATCGATTCCGCTTTCATCAAGTATGCCTTTCCATGTGTATACCGTTTGTCGTGCCACGCCAACCTTGGCGGCCACCTCGCTCGGCACCTTGCCAGCCAGCAACATCCGCCCTGCCCGAACCCGACGCCTGGTTGCTTCGTCCATCTTTTTTGCCATGCGACACCCCAGTTATGAATGTGATATCGGTATAACGCATGAGATTAAAAATGGTTGTCATGTTTTATGTAAATATCAATAGTAGGTCTGGGAGACAACCTGATAAGCACGGATTGAACTTCATGTTGCCGCTGGTCTGTGTGGCAACGAACTTATCAACTATAAAGTCAATATGTCCGGCCTGAATTACCGGTGCGCCATTGAGAGTGTCTGTCAAATCGTGGATAGGATGCGTTCGATCTATAAGAGACGTTCAATCGAATGATCTAAACAAGAAGTCCCTATCTCCATCAATACCTTGGCATCGGCTGTGCCGCAAACGAGGGCGGCTTTCGCTTGTTTCATACAGACATCTTTTTCGTTGCCCGCTTTGTCATCGCATTTTTCCTTGGCTAAAGCGTAATCCGCTTCTGCCTTGCAATTGTCTTTTGCATTGCCGGCCAGGGAATCGCAGTTCGCCTTATCCAGTTGGTAAGGCCATGTCTGATTTTGTTAAACACGGGCCAGCAATTTTGGCATACGCTTAACTTATTGCACTTGTACGAAAAGCATGGCGCTCACAATCGAAGGCGTAAAAAGCACTCACTTTGCAGTCACTAACCCCTTTCGTGCACAATATCGGTTAACGGAATTGCAATTACCCATCCATAGATATTGGAAACGTAAAGTGTGCCCCCGACGATAACGGGGGAAGAAGGACCGAACGCTCCACCCAGATGTTTTTTTCCTAGAATAGCCCCATCCGCAATTCTGATTGCTGCAATATCGCCCGATTTGTAAGGCACGTACGCAACGCCGTCAGCCACGGCTGCACCTGAACGAATTTGTGCTCCCAGATTAACCTTCCACAACTCGCGACCTGTTTTCAGATCGAACGCGTAGTAATTGCCAGTCACCGGGCTTCCCTCAAGCACCTTGTCGTCTGCAATCATGGGCGTGGCCGTTTTCATCGCCGGGGGTACGGGCCCCTTCTCAAACTGTTTTTGCCACACAATTTTGCCTGAGGTAGCATCCATGGCCAGCAATACGTTGGCTACAGGTTTTGCTTTATCGCCTGTCTCTACCGTAGCTTCCTGAATGACCAGTCCATCAGCATATGCTGGCGTGCAGTCCCCTATGCCGGTGGCGACAAGTTTGGGGATGGTTTTTTTCCATGCGATATTGCCTGTATTCTTGTTTACGGCATAAAAATAGTTGGGATTGGTGCCGCCCAGGAACAAATTATCACCAGCCAGTGCAGGGGATGACATGCTGACAAAAGAAACCAGGTCCGTGGTCAAAACCTGCTTGCCCGTAACGGCATCTAATTTGTAAACGTGACCGTCGCCCGTGCCCAGGTATAAAAATCCCTGATCGTACACAGCGGTAGGCATTGCTTCACCGGGAAAGTGATCAACCCATAATTGTTTTCCGGTTTTTGCATCGAGGGCGTACATCGAGTTCAAACCAGGACCTCGGGTCGGACGCTTGCCCTTCACATAAAGCATGGTGTTGGCATAATTGAAGTAGGCGCTCCCGGTGGAAACAAACACGCGTCCGTCAATGACCAGTGGATTGCTCATGGTCATGTTCCAGCCGTAATGCGCCCATATCAGTTTGCCATCAAGTGCATTGAGCGCATAAGTGTAGCCATTGTCGCTGCCTGCATAGACAATGCCGTTCACCACTGACACCCCGACGGGCATTCCGACGACATAGGCAGTAGTCGAAAAATTGTTATCCAGAGGCGGCCCGTCCAGGGGAATTGCACCGGCGCCGGCGAATTTCCAGCTCACCCCGTTGCGCAGCGATTCAGGAGCGTCGCCGGATAAGGCAAACACAGCGTTCCGTCCCTGATTGGCGGCATAGGTGGGCCATGTCTGCGGATAGAGGGCGGCTATAGCAGGGTCGGGAAGATTTTGGGGGAAATACTGATATGGGAATTCTGCCGCGACCGGATCGCCTGATTGTTCTTGCCCAGAAGCGCTTGCTTGCGCCCAGGAACTGTTGCCGATACAACCCAAAACAAGCAGTGTTAGCAGATGTGCTGCGGATCGTTTGACAGGCATCTGCAACTTTGAAGAAATGTTCCGCATAGCGACCCCCTTTTATTAACATACAGATTTATAAAACGAAAGCTTACCTGTGCGAACCCGTAGGAGCAGCGCTTTCCCTATAAGGATATTAGATTGAACTTATTGTTGCAGCCGGTCTGTGTGGTAGCGAACCTATAAACAACAAAATCAACTTGACCAGCATGGATTACCAGCGCGCCGTTGAGAGTGTCCGCCAAATGTGGATACCCCCGACAAGATTTATCTGTCAGCTGCGTGAGCTGGCAGCAAATGTACCGTAGCTAAAACGTAGCTACGGTACACTGTAAACTGCTGTTTTTGACTTTTTGTAGCTGAAAATCGTAAAGCGCGAATAATGCAAGATGTTGTTTATTAAAAAGTATTTGTTTTTAATCGCTAGACTGTTAATCCGCAGGTCCCTGGTTCGAGTCCAG
>JAJXTL010000017.1 GCA_021783855.1 Pseudomonadota bacterium | reverse complement strand
ATTTTCCACTGCAAGACCGGCATTGAAATCCAGATACGGGAGCAGGTCGCACTTGTTCAGCAGCATCAAATCCGCTGCGCGGAACATGTCGGGATATTTGAGCGGCTTGTCTTCGCCCTCGGTCACCGAGAGAATGGCCACCTTGTGCGCTTCGCCCAGATCGAAGCTGGCCGGACACACCAGATTACCGACATTCTCGATCAGCAACAGACTGTCATCCTGCAAGTCGAGTTGCTGCATGGCCTGTCCCACCATATGCGCATCCAGATGGCAACCTTTGCCGGTGTTGATCTGCAAGGCGGGCGCGCCGGTAGCGCGGATGCGCGCGGCGTCATTGTCCGTCTGCTGATCGCCCTCGATAACGGCAAGCGGCAGACTGCCGTTCAGCGCGTTAATGCTTTTTACCAGCAGGGTGGTTTTGCCCGAGCCGGGGCTGGAGACCAGATTGAGCGCGAAGATGCCGTGATTGGCTAAATAGCTGCGGTTCTCATCGGCATACGCGTCGTTCTTGGACAGGATGTCGCGTTCGATTCTTACCATGCGCGCCTGACTCAATCCCGGCGCATGCGCCCCCGCAGGTCCTGCAGAGATCAACAATTGCCTTTCTCCATTGCTTGGCTTCGCCCCCCTCGCTTCGCTCTCCCCCCCGGGATAACCAGCGACTTGCCCGCTTGCGGGCTTAGTCGATTGGCTAATTGTTTCACCAGAGGATTGAGGAGAGGGCGTTTCCAGGAGAGGGCTTAGTGCCCGGTATTGCACCTGTACGCCGGGTTTGCGGCGCGGCTTAAGCTGATGCCCCCCGATGAGTGTTTGTCCCGATCCACATCCGCACGTCGTACACATATCAACCTCCTATTCGACTTCCAGCTCTTTAACGCGCATCGCGTCACCGCCCGTCACCTGAATCTGATAACTGCCGCAGACAGGACAGGCTTCATACAAGGCCGCAACCGCTACATTGCCTTCGCACTTCATGCACCAGCCTTGCCCAGGCGTTTCAATAATTTCCAGGCGCGCGCCTTCTGCTACGGTATCGCGCGTCACCGCATCGAAACAGAAGCGCAGCGCTTCTTTTTCCACCGCAGCCAGCTGGCCGATCTCCAGCCATACCGCGCGCACCCGGACACATCCATCGACACGCACCGCGTCTTCAACCAGTTGTACGATCCCTTCCGCCAGCGACATCTCATGCATGAATGACCTCGATCTCGAATGGCACACAGGGATCGAGCGATAACACGAATAGTTTTACCGTCTCCATCAAGCGCGCCATATTGCTTTCCTGCAGGCCAACTAAAGCTTTCAGCGCGCCTTGCGGATGAAAATTCCATTCGGTGGGCGCCACAATCAGATATTTCGCAACACGTCCGTTTTCAATACGCACATGATGCAACAGCATCCCGCGCGCCGTTTGCACCATCGACAATCCGGCGTCCACTCCAACAGCCAGCTGTTCGATGCGGCCCCGCGCCGGCACACTATCCAGTAAATCAAGCAGTCTGGCAATCAGTCTTGCCAGCAATCGGGCAGGGCGCATGCGCAACACATCCTGCATAAACGGCTTGTGTTGAGTCAGCGCCAGCGCTCCCGTTTCAAGCGGACGGCCTTTATCTTGCGGCCTGGCGGCAAACTCGGGGCCGAGCTCGTCTGCAAATATCTGACTCACAGCGGAGGCTGTCCAGACCGGCATTAAGTCACAGCCTCGCTTTTCTCCGGCAAAATTCAGCCGGCTTTCCGCAAGGTCGAGGGCCATAATAATCGGCACCAGCAAACCCGATTTTTCCTTCAGGCACTCAAGCAACCCTGCATGCGTGCCCAGCTGCTGCCATTCTGTGGCCGTCATACCCAGCAACACCTGATGCAATTCCGCCAGCAAATTATCAGTGTTGCCGTGGCCTGCCGCAATTGCATTCAGTGCAGCGTGCCAACGCACGAATAACTTTTGATGTGTCGGCAAACCCAGCAGCTTTGGCCAGTCCAGCAGCAAACGCCACAAGTGTTCCTGCATCGCCTCGCAAAGTACAGCGCGTTCAAGCTTTTCGATTTGCGGCACGTCCCGGCCCTGTGCAGCGGATACGACCGCCAGCGCTGCCGACTGTTGCGCCTTGCCGCACACGCTATACAGCAGGGGGATCAGCTGCACAGCTTCTTCCGGCTGCCTTCCCGGCAGCAAGCGATAGACTGGGGGGCGTGTTGATTGCACCTCGTTCCCGAGTACGGCTGTACCATCCCAGAGGATGCGCAAATTCAGCTTGCCTGCATCAGGCATCACTGACCGCCCATCAGGGGTATGCGTAAAAAATCACGCCGCGACATATTTTGCTGTTTAATTAACCCACCTGTCAGATGAGCGTCTTCGATATTGGCAGGTGGTTTATCTTCGACTTCGACGAACAGGGAACTGATGATTTCCTGCGCAACGCTCACTGCTTCCTCATGCATTGAGAAATCCAGGACGGGTGAGATCAACGAACAAACATGGCATGCACCCAACATGGGTTCGTTCAACCCCATGAATTCATAGCTGCCTGACGGGAAACGCCATACTGATTTTTCACCCAATGCCAGTGGGTTGAGCGGTGCGCTTGCGCCCGGCAGCAACACCAGGTTGATCATCCAGGGCGTCACCAGCACGCCGATCCAGCGCCCCTCCCACACGCGAAACCCGACAGCTTCGACGCGCAGCGCCGGATTAAGAATAGGTACGCCGATCATGCGTGTCGCGGCAATATGAGCAAACACCCGATCCAGCAATTCCGCCGGACTCCCTTTTCCCCTTCTCTCTTCTTCCTTCACCTGATTCATGTCAGCACCATGAATTTGTGTTTCGGCGCATCGCAGTTCGGGCAGCGCCATTGCTCGGGAAGCGCAACAAAGGGCGTGCCGGGCGGAATATAGGCCAGCGGATCGCCTGCCAAAGGATCGTATACCCACCAGCAAATTCCACACTCCAGCTGAGTGGCGGCTTCGATATTGTCACCCGAACAAGCACTTTCAAACATTACTGTTCACGCATCACAGAAAGCCATTCGCCCAGACGCGCGATGCTGTCCTGAAAATCCTCATCAGCTGCCAGCGCCACTTCAGGCACATCCACCACTTCCAGGGTATTGAGTATGATCTGGTCCATGCTGTTGAAATACTGCACCCACCACACATGGGCCAGACGCGTGCTGGTGATGCGGCAGTTGCCGTAGCCGCGCGACAGGATGCTCACCGTCCCCGTGCCAAACGCATCATACAGATACGCCAGATCTTCCGGAGACATCGGCAACAGCGACAGATTGATGATATGTGCAGCGCCCCCTGTCTGATGGTTTTTCGATCTTTCCAGCAATTCATTGAGGACCGCCGGTGCATTCATCATTCCCTGCCGCATCAATGGTGCGCTGACGCTTCCGGTACCCGACAAGGCGGATTGCTGCACCTCGGGAGGAATGCCGCAGGCGTGCAGCACATCGCGCAAAACCACGGAATGTGCTGAGACATCCTGTACGCGCCAGACTCCGGCGAACACGGTTTCCTGAATATGCAGATTGCCGGGTTCGCGCACGATCACACTCACCTCGCCCTGCCCGAGAGACTGGTTGATCAGCTCCACCACATCGGGCAATAACCCCGTCAATTCAATTTTTGCATCCCCTTGGGCGAGCATCGCGCTGCGCAGATTCTCCAGCACTGCGCAAACTGCCTCCAGTATTTCCGGATCGGCCTCCAGATTGACGACCGGCATCGCAAAGGTCGTCATTTCACCTGGCAGCGGCAGGTAATCCACCACTTCCGTTTCAATCTGTGAACCGACGCCTACCACCGGAATGGGAAAATCTCTCATGGCGTTATCCTTATTTACAATCGGAAACAGCGGTTACGGCAATCCCGATCGAGGGCGCACGGCTGAGCGGTTTTTGCAGCATGGCCGCGCACTCATCCACATATTCAGACCAGTCGCGCAAGCCTTCAATCGCGCCGACATAACCGCCGTCGCGCAGAAACAACAATGCCGGCAGCCGTCCAATACCGAAGCGCACCTGTAAACTTCTGGCATGTTCCGGACGCATCAGAGCGGTTCTTCCATTGTTGCCCGTCGCTGCCAGCAGCTCGGGAAAGATTACCGCGGTATCCCAGTTTTCAGCAGCCGTGTCAGGCTCGTCGGTCAATAACACCACGGCCGCACCGGGTGCATCCATGAAACGCTGAAACCCTGCCTGATCGAGATCGGACAGACCATGCTTTGCCACCAGTCTGTCCAACAAGCCGCTGAAGTTGTTGCCCATCGCAGAGCGCGGGGGTTTCCAGGCAAGCGCAGCATCCATGTTCATTCCTTATTTAATGTGAAATTCGCGTAAGCGCTCGTTTGCCTCCTCTCCCTCCGGGAGAGGATTGAGGTGAGGGAAACGGGCAGGGAGAGTTTCATCATCGGGGGTAGCATAATTGCCATGACCGTTAGCTCGTAAAAAATCGGGCAACTGCGGTTCCCTGCCGATCAGATCGGCAAAACAGTCATCGAAATCGGTTCCTCCGGCAGCCACCCGGTCAAGCGCTTCCAAGGCGGAATTGATCATCGCGGCACGTCCTGCATCAACGACTTCGCGCGCGCTGTCCATAAAAGTCAGCAGCCAGTCTCCGGGGCGAACATCGCCTGTCAACATGGTGTTGATGCGCATGCGCCCGCTGCGCCCCTCGCACCAGGCGAACATGTCTTCGACTTCAACAACCTGCATCGGTATACCTATGCACATATATTCAGGCCCCAGCCGATCCTGCCAGAAAACGTTCGTCGCCGAAGCGGCAGGCGAGTTCTGCCGAGGGGCGACCCGCCTCATAGCTGTCCATGTCCAGCACGTCGCCGTTGACGCATCGGCTGGGAATCGGCGAGGTGCGCGGCGCATAGGGAATGTTCCACTGCGCCATCAATTCCAGCGCGACCTTCAGCGCAGCCGGAATCTGCGCCTTCACACAATCTCGCAAACTGCCGCCAAAGTCTTCCAGATGTTCGGGCTGCACGCCGATCAGCACCATGGATTCGGGAAGCCGGCCGGCCAGCGATGCGCAGGCGATGACTTCCTGAAAACCGGTCTGATGCAGGCTCATCTTTTTTACGCCCATGAAGCGCGGCACCTCGTCATCCTTCGCGATCACCATCTCGCCGGGTTTTTTGCCGTAATCCACCGCGTCAAATACAATCAGTCGGCGCGCGTCCACCAGATACGGCAGCAAATACAGCCCCTGCGTGCCGCCATCCATCAGCACCACATCGTCACTGAACTGGTAAGCGGCATTCATCGCTTCCACGCAGCGCACGCCGAAGCCCTCATCCGCCCACAGAATGTTGCCTATGCCGAGTATCAAAAGTTTGGTATTTTTCATGGCGTGCTTTTTGTATTTTGCTTTTATTACAGCACGACTCGTGCCAGCCGCCAGCAGGCTAGTTTTCACTTATTAATCAATCAATTAAAAAAAACAAGAGAATGCGGCGAACAATGATTATGGAATGTTACATTCCGGTTTTTGTAGATTATGGAACAATGTTGACCTGTAAAAAATCAGGGGATGGTCATAGGTGCATAGCTTACGCACAAATTGTCCCGTACCTGACAAGTTGTAAGCCACTGATCTGCCCCATGCGCTTGCACAGGCTTGGATGATCATCAGCATGGTAGCGCTAGGGAAGCGCTGAATAAATCAACCGTTCGCCCAGAGCTTGTCGAAGGGTGACCACAACAAATTGAATTATAAACATTTAATCCGCTCATGGTTCGACAGGCTCTGGTAAAACGACTAAGTATTGAGCTAAGCGCGATAAACCTGCGCTAAGTCATTACTTAACCACGAACGGATTAAATCAGCGGTTCACTAGCGTTCTTGGCCAACCTATTACGACACCCACCACCACTTTGACAATATTACCCGCCGATATAAAAAACGCGGGCCAAAGCCCGCGTCAGATCAAGCCCGCCCCGGGGAAGAAGAGGCGCGGCGATTATTGCTCAGCTATTTCCGAAATGACCGGTATCCGCTGATGATGGCGCTGACCATGGTTTGCGGCGACATGATGTCTTCGCGGATCGCGGCATAGACATGCAGCATGATGAACCAGACGATACCCCATGCCACCATGTGATGCCAGGTATGCACATCCTGACTCTGGCCGAACAAGGGAATGACCCAACTGGTGAACAGCGCATGCGACCAGCCTTGCGCGCCTTCGCCATACAGCGCGAATCCGGTTACGATCATGAACAGGCCGCCCAGCGTGATGGCGATGAACATGAACAGCAGCGCCAGCGGGTTATGGCCTACGTACTTTCTCGGCTCCTTCTCCAGAAATAAGTACCAGCGCACTTCCTGAAACATCCCCGCCCACCAGTCCAGGTTAAACACTGGCGGCGGCACAAACAACTGCCGGGCGTTGCGGTTGCCCACCACCGCCCAGTAGATGCGCGCAACAAAACCGATCGCAAAAATATAGGCCGCAGCAAAATGGGCAAAGCGTATGTAACCCATCAGAAAATGTTCACTCGCCTCACCGGACACGCTGGGCAGGGGACTTGCGATAAAATAACCCGTGATCGCCAGCACCACAATACACAGCGCGCTTATCCAGTGCCACAGTCTGACCGGCGCCTCATACACGTACACCGTGGTGCCGGCAGCCGTTTCATCCATCGTTTTGACTATCATGGCATTCTCCTTTTGCGCGTTAGCGTACCGTGACACGGCTCAGCTCCTGCCCGTCCGGTGACATGACATGCGTGGAGCAGGCCAGACACGGGTCGAAACTGTGCAGGGTGCGCAGGATTTCCAGCGGCTGATCGGCTTTCGCCAGCGGCGTATTCATCAGCGCAGCTTCAAAAGCTCCGATCTGGCCCTTGGGATCGCGCGGGCTGCCGTTCCAGGTGGTCGGCACCACGCACTGGTAGTTCTCGATCTTGCTATCCTTGATCTTCACCCAGTGTCCCAGCGATCCACGCGGCGCTTCGGTAAAACCGACGCCTTTGGCCGCTTTCGGCCAACTGGATGGCTCCCATTTTTCGACATTGGCGGTTGCCGAATCGCCCGCCTTCAGATTCGCGATCAGCTTGTCGAACTGTTCTTCCTGCAATTTCGCGCAATAAAGGGTTTCGATGCCGCGCGCCGCCGTGCGTCCCAGTGTGGAAAAGAGGGCGGTGACCGGCAGGTCGAGCTTCTTGAGCACGCTGTCTATGGTGTCCTTGATGAACGGGTATTGTGTGGGTTGCACATAGCCTAACACCATGCGCGACAAGGGCCCGACTTCCATCGCGTTGCCCTTCCAGCGCGGCGCCTTGATCCACGAATATTTGGCGCTTTCGTCGAGCTGTTCGATTTTGGTTCGCGTGCCCTTGAAATTGGGCCCTTCGGGATGATAGTTGGGCTCGGTGACGCCGTCCCAGGGATGCAGCCCTTTGCTCTCGTCCGGATATTTGTACCAGGAATGGGATACGAATTCCTGTATCTCGTCCGGATTGCGCAGGTCGATCTCGTGCACATGAGAAAGATCGCCATTGATGATCGCACCGCGCGGCAACAACAGGTTCGCGGCCGAATAGTCGTTCGCTTTGCCCGGCACATCGCCGTAGGACATGATATTTTTGGACGACAGGCCGCCGCCGAAGGTCCAGTCCTTGTAAAAGGAAGCAATCGCCAGCAGGTCGGGCACATAGACTTTTTCAACGAACTCGCGCGTACGGTCGATGATGCTCTTGACCAGATTCAGGCGTTCCATGTTGATCGCACCCACCGCCCCGACATCGTTCAGGTTGATGGCGCACGGCACGCCGCCCACCAGCCAGTTGGGATGCGGATTCTTGCCGCCGAAGATGGTATGTACCTTGACGATCTCCTTCTGGAAATCCAGCGCTTCCAGATAATGCGTCACCGCCATCAGGTTGGCTTCAGGCGGCAGCTTGTAGGCGGGGCTTCCCCAGTAACCGTTGCTGAAGGGACCTAGCTGTCCGGATTCGACAAATTTCTTCAGGCGGTTCTGAACATCGCGGAAATAGCCTGGGGACGACAGCGGCCAGTCGGAAATGCTTTGCGCAAGCTCCGAAGTTTTCTTCGGGTCGGCTTTTAAGGCGGACACCACATCCACCCAGTCCAGCGCATGCAAGTGATAAAAATGCACCAGATGGTCATGCACATACAGATTCAGCTGCATGATGTTGCGGATGGTGTTGGCGTTTTCGGGAATCTGAATGGACAGCGCGTCCTCCACCGCACGCACCGAAGTTAACGCATGGGTGCCGGTGCAGACGCCGCAGATGCGTTCGGTGAAAGCCCAGGCGTCGCGCGGGTCGCGGCCCTTGAGGATTACTTCCAGACCGCGCCACATGGTGCCGGTGGACACTGCGTTGCGGATCACATTATCGGCATCGAGATTGACCTCGACGCGTAAATGACCCTCGATGCGGCAAACCGGATCGACCACCACGCGGCGGCCAGAGTTGTCGAGCTTGAAGCCCTGTGTTTCATACGCTGTCATGATTAGTTGCCCTCCTTGTTCTGATCTTTGTGGCGTGCGCGGCTCAGCGCACTGGCTGCGGCATGTGCCGCGATGGCGACACCCACCACACCGGCGACCGTTTCACCCACCTTGTCGGCATTGGCTTCGATGCCGAACTGATTGATGCCGGTAACGCGGTTATAGAAGCCGCCCTTATCCCAGAAACCGTCTTCGGAACAGCCGATGCAGCCGTGGCCGGATTGAATCGGGAAGGACACCCCGTCGTTCCAGCGTACCGTGGAGCAGGCGTTGTAAGTGGTTGGCCCCTTGCAGCCCATCTTGTATAGGCAGTAACCTTTGCGCGCGGCATCGTCATCCCATTGCTCGACGAACTGGCCCGCATCGAAGTGGGCGCGGCGATAACACTTGTCGTGGATACGCTGACCGTAGAACATCTTGGGACGCCCCTGACGATCAAGCTCGGGGATGCGATCGAAGGTCAGCATATAGGTGATCACCGCCGTCATGACTTCCGCGATAGGCGGGCATCCCGGCACCTTGATGATGGGCTTGTCGGTGATGACTTTATGCACCGGGGTCGCACGCGTCGGATTCGGCTTGGCCGCTTGTACGCAGCCCCATGAAGCGCATGATCCCCAGGAGATAATGGCTTTGGCATCGGCGGCCGTTTCCTTCAGCACCTCGACAAATGGACGTCCGCCTTGAATGCAGTACATGCCGTCTTCGTTGAGCGGCGGGTTGCCTTCCACTGCCAGGATAAAGTTGCCTTTGTACTTTTTTCTGATGTCGGCAATGATTTCCTCAGCCTGGTAACCCGCTGCCGCCATCAGGGTATCGTCATAATCGAGCGAAATCATGGAAAGCACGACATCCTTGGTCAGCGGGTGCGCCGAACGAATGAAGGATTCGGAGCAGCAGGTGCACTCCAGTCCGTGCAGCCAGATCACCGGCGTGCGCGGCTTGGTTTCCATCGCATGCGCAATTTTCGGCGCAAAGCTTGGTGCAAGCCCCAATGATGCGGCGGTCAAACTGCAAAATTTCAGGAAACTGCGCCGTGTAATCCCCTGCCGTTTCATTACTTCGTAAAAAGTCTCAATTTCCATTGTCGCCCCCTTTTTTATCGCTATTCACAGCATGTTTTATGCAAACCGAACAATGCCCGCCCAATCCTGTTCTCGACACCACGATCAATCTGCTATCGATGCTAGTTGTATTCAACTTTCGTGCCAGGCACAACAATTAAAATAATCTTATTATTAATCAATTAGTTAGTAAAATAACGCCAGATTATGAACAAATTGAATATGGAAACACCAGACAGATTCATCCTGCCGGGGTGGCAAGTAAGTTGCCAGCCACAACTATCGTGCAGAGCGTAACGAATGACGACGATCCTGACGCAAAACCGGTCGGTATTAGGGTGACGTTAAGTCGTAACAGTGGGAATCGGCGAGAAACGGCAATACGGCAGATTTAAAATCGTAATCCGTCAATAAAAATCGTCGGGACTTAATATGGATGAGATTTAAATAGCCTGGGAATTAGGCATTGGTGATATCTCGCTATAGGCGAAATCAGGCAGACAGCCGGAGTTATTTTGCAACTAATTGATTTTATTTGTGTTTCAACAATCTAAGAAGATACACTTATCGTTGATAATCAATGTATTACTTAGCATAAAAAACAAAACTCAACAGCCCGCCGGCAGTTCGTTAAAGCTGTCTGCAAGCGGGCTGAGGGTTTGGCCTTTTCAGGTGTCACGGGGTTGGTTTGGGTGCCGGTGCGACTGGTGGTGCCGGCGCGTCTGCTGGCGCGTCTTCGGGCTCATCTTCATAGGGGTCGTGCGGCGGATTACCGTCATAGACCAGATTCTGCCGTCGCTGCAAGTAAGCGTCTCGGATGAAAGCGTAGCGGTCCAGTATGGCTCCTTCCATGACCTTCTCGTCGGTCAGCAATTGCGCGCGTTGATCGATCATTTGGGTCAGATACAACTGATTGCGGGTGCGCATGTTCGGGACACGATAAATTACGCTCGTGTAACTGTCTACAGTGAGGCCCACACTGTCGCGGAACGAGCTGGGTCCAAATATCGGCAACATGAGATAGGGTCCGCTTTTTAAACCCCAGTAGCCCAGTGTCTGACCGAAGTCCTCATTGTGCCTGTCCAGATGCATTGAGGCGACATCGACCAGTCCGCCGATGCCGATGGTGGAGTTGACCAGCACGCGCATACCATCCGAGAAACCCTGCGTGAGCTTGAGTTGCAGCAGGTCGTTGACTGTAACGATTACGTCATTCAGGTTGGAGAAAAAATTTGTCACGAGGATTTTTCCTGTATCCGGCATGATCTTCTCATAACCTTGAGCGACGGGCTTGGCGACGGCCTTATCCAAGGTATCGTTAAACTTGTACACCCCGCGGTTGAATGACTCCAGCGGGTCGGCCGGGTTGCTAGCGCGTGTGGCACAGCCGGTCAGTCCAACGATGGCGAGTGCGAGAAAAAGGCGTATGAGGTTCATGTTGGTCTCGGAGCAGGGGAGGTTGGTGATTATATCTCGGTTGTTTAGATTACTGCACTGGGCCGGGCTTTTTTATGAGCCCGGCGGGCTGCCAAAACTGTAGTCCTCAGGCGGGATGGGGGATAGGCACGAGTTCACCTGTGTGCAGGGTAAACTGCCCCTTGCCGCGTTCGGCAAAGTAATGCTCCAGACTGTAGCGTACCGGACGAAAGGCCAGTTCATCCCAGGGAATTTCTGTTCCACTGAACAATTTTACCTCAAGACTTTCCTGTCCGGGGCCAAAATTCAGATCGAGCAGTTCGGCTCTGAACAACAGGTGAACCTGATTGATGTAGGGCAGGCTGTACATCGAATACAAATCGATAATCGCGATGCGCGCGCAGGCTTCTTCCAGCGTCTCGCGTATCGCCGCCTGAGCGGTGGTTTCGCCGTTTTCCATGAAACCGCCCGGCAATGTCCATTTGCCATATTGCGGCTCGATGGCACGGCGGCATAGCAGCACTTTGTCTTCCCATTGAGGAATTGAACCGATTACCATTCTGGGATTCTGGTAATGGATCATGTTGCAAGCGGAGCAGATGTGGCGCGCCCTGTTGTCGTCCGCGGGGATGCGAAATTCAACGGCGGCGCCACAGGCGGAACAATATTTCATCTCCAGAATTGCCACCAGGGCTGGGCAGGTTTGTCGGCAATATGTGTCGGGGCAGTGTTGTCGGCAAGCACCTGTTTGGCGCCATCGCGCAACTCCGTCAAGCCCATCGCATCGTAGGAGGTGATCATGACGCCTAGTGCATCTCGTGTCGACGGGCTGTTCGGATATTGCCTGAGTATGTCTTGCGCCCGGTTCACTGCGGCAATGTAAGCACCTCGGCGCATGTAGTATGTGGCAATGTGTAACTCATGTCTTGCCAGCTCATTGACCAGATATTGCATGCGCACACGGGCGTCCGGCGTGTATTTACTGTTGGGGAAACGCGTGATCAATTCCTTGAATGCATCAAACGACTCCTGTACGGATTGCGGGTCGCGTTCGGACGCATCCTGGCCTGAGATGGAACTCAACATGCTCAGTTCGCCGTTGAATGTTGCCAGCCCCTTGACGTAGTAGGCATAATCCACATGCTGGTTGTTCGGAAACTGCTTGATGAAGCGGTCTGCTGTGGAAATGGCAGGCTCAGGCTCGCCAGTGCGATAATAGGCGTAGGCCATTTCCAGCATGGACTGTTGCGCGTATTGTCCGTAGGGAAACCGGGACTGTAGCGTTTCATATGATTTGATTGCGTCAGTGAAGTTGCCATCGTCCAGATCGCCTTTTGCCTTGTGGTAGAGCTCTTCTGCGGACATGTGTTTGGCGGCATCCGGCGCATCCCCCTCAGGCAGCGGGCTAAACAAACTGCAAGCAGTTAACGTAAATAACAAAAATACGGCTAAACTATGGCGCATGACTGAATCCGAAAAAAATTTGTGCGATTATAACGCACCCGCCGACGATGTAATCCATTTTGTCGTTCCCGCCGAATGTACCGGCCTGCGCCTGGATCAGGCGCTGGCCAAATTGCTGCCTGAGTATTCGCGCAGCCGCCTGCAGGAGTGGGTTGCTCAGCAACAAGTGCTGCTGGACGGTGCGCCTGCCATTTCAAAACAGAAAGTGTGGGGTGGCGAAAAACTGGAGGTGCTGCCGCAGGTTGAGATATCCGAACAGCCCTACTCGGCGGAGGATATTCCGCTGGATATTGTCTACGAGGATGAGACTTTGCTGGTCATCAACAAGCCGGTTGGTCTGGTGGTGCATCCCGGCAGCGGTAACTGGCAAGGTACGCTGCTCAATGCGCTGCTGCATCATGCGCCGCAACTGGCGTGCGTGCCGCGCGCCGGTATCGTGCATCGTCTGGACAAGGACACCAGCGGCTTGCTGGTGGTAGCCAAGACGCTGATTGCACAAACGAATCTGGTTCGTCAATTGCAGGAGCGCAGCGTGAAACGTGAATATCTGGCGCTGGTGCACGGTGAGTTGCAACATGGCGGCTACGTGGATCAGCCGATAGGCAGACATCCGTCGAATCGCGTGAAGATGGCGGTGATTGAAACCGGTAAGCCTGCGGTGACGCACTACAAGGTCGAAAGAGCATTCCCCAGTTGCACACTGTTGCGTTGCACCCTGGAGACCGGTCGCACCCACCAGATACGCGTGCACATGACCTATCTCAGACATCCCCTGGTCGGCGACAGCGTCTACCTGAAGGGGCCGCAGAAATGTGTGCCGCAACTGCGTGATCTGTTAACCCGTTTTCCGCGTCAGGCGTTGCACGCCACCCGTCTGGCACTGGAGCATCCGGTTACGGGCGAAATCATGGAATGGCACGTGCCTATGCCTGATGATATGCAGCAGTTGCTCAAACAGATCGGTGAAATAATTTCCTCTCGCCCGCTCGCGGGAGAGGGGTAGGGAAGAGGATAGTTGTGAATCCGCTTTACATTTTGCCCGACTGGCCGGCGCCGGCGAATGTCAGGGCGATACAGACCACCCGCTTCGGTGGTGTCAGCGTCGCACCTTACGAAAGCCTTAATCTCGGCGCTCATGTGGGCGATGCACCGCTTGCGGTGGCGCGCAACCGCATGTTGCTTAACGGCATCTTGCCCAGTGAGCCGGTCTGGCTGGAGCAAGTGCATGGCACCGCGGTAGCGGATGCCGACCATGCGTCCTGTGTGCCGCGTGCCGATGCCTGCATCGCACGTCGCGGGGTTTGCGTGGTGATGACCGCCGATTGCCTGCCGCTGTTATTGTGCGATAAACAGGGTAGTGTGGTGGCGGCAGTGCATGCCGGATGGCGGGGGCTTGCGGCAGGTGTGATCGAGGCGGCTGTGCTTGCGATGGGGGTGGCGCCGGAAAATTTGCTGGCCTGGCTGGGGCCGTCGATCAGTCAGCCGGCATTTGAAGTAGGGAATGAGGTGCGCGCGGCGTTTGTGGATGCAGATGCGACAGCGGCTAGCGCATTTACTCCCGGCGCACCCGAAAAATGGCACGCCGACATTTATGCGCTGGCACGCGGACGTTTGCATGCACTCGGCGTAGCCCAGGTTTACGGCGGCAATCGTTGCACTTACGGAGAATCTGATCTGTTTTTTTCCTACCGCCGCGATGGCGTGACCGGACGCATGGGCACCTTTATCTGGCTGGAAAATCAGCTGATGGCTGGAGCAGGGGGATGATTTTGATAATACCGCACTATTTTAGTTGACTTAAAATAAATACCGTAGTAATGTGCTCAACAACCTGCTCAATCCCTATCCCCCTTTGAGCAGGTGTTCCAACTCCCTGTTTGAACTAAGTTATCCCTCAGGTTAAAGCCTGGGGGATTTTTTATGCACGAATTTTAGCGGAGAACCCGCACAGCGGTACGTTTGACCACTCGCCTGCAAAGCGGGAGATAAGTTGACAGAAAGCCGCATGAAAAAATATCTTTTGCATTGACAAGAGCGTGTGTTCATAATGTGCTTTAAGCGGATGGGGATTATCCTAGAGGTTGATGGGGATAATCCTGGTCTGACAAACTGCCGGGAGGTTTACCGAAAAAACTTCTCAAGCAATACTGGATTTCTGGATTATTACGGCTGATACCTGTATTTGAAAACGCAGGTTTAAGCTGAGCGTTGTACCTGTGTAACTGTCCCATAATTAGATAGCCGGGCAAGCGACCAATGACAGTCAGCACTACACTCCACAAGCCTGTTTATGGTAAGGGTATGCGTGGTTTAATGGCGTATTTTCTACTGACCGCAGCCTACGTGGTCAGCGGCAAGCTGGGGTTGATGCTGGCACTGCCGCCCGGTTATGTATCCCCGATATTTCCGCCTGCCGGAATTGCTGTCGCAGCGGCATTGATCGGCGGCAGAAAAACATTGCCATGGATTTTCATAGGCTCACTGTTGCTTAATGTCTGGGCAGACTATTCGAACAACCGGCAAATTGACGTCCCGGGCTTGACGGTGGCGACCATCATAGCCATCGCTTCCATGCTGCAGGCCGCCATAGGCGGGTGGGGGCTACGGCGGGCAATTGGCTATCCGGCCTCTTTCGACCACGGCGCTGAAGTACTGCGTTTCATGCTGCTTGCACCGGTCATTTGTTTGATCAGCGCCAGCCTTTCCGTGTGCGGCCTTTGGGCGCTCGGTATCATCGAACCAACCAGCTTTACGGCGAACTGGGCTGTCTGGTGGGTCGGCGATACGCTGGGTTTGCTGGTGGTACTACCATTGATTATGATCGTCGCCGGCGAGCCACGCGCGTTATGGAAAAGCCGCATGCGCACCGTCGCGGTTCCGATACTGCTGTTTTTTGCACTTTTTGTCGTGATTTTTCTCAAAGTCAACCAGCGGGAGCATGACGACTCACTCATGGAATTTCGGCAAGTCTCCCAGCAAGCCGTTAACCAGACTCAAACCAAGCTTGAAGAACAGGAGTCCGTGCTCGAACAAACGTCGGCACTGTTCATTCGCAATACGAACGACCCAGTCAGGCGGGAAGAATTTCACCGTTTCGTTGAAAAATCGCTGATCCGTTTTTCGATGATACAGGCGCTGGAATGGGTATCGTTCGTGGACGCTGCACATCGCACAAGTTTCGAGGCTGCACAGCGCCATGATGTTCCGGGTTTCGAAATTCGCGAGCGAAATGCGGACGGGCAACTTACGCGTGCCGGTGAGCGCAGTTCATACTATCCGGTAACCTACCTCGAGCCGTTTGCCGGCAACGAGCCTGCTTTGGGGTTCGATCTCGCCTCGAATCCTGAGCGCCGTGAGGTATTAACCGCGGCGATACAGTCAGAAACCGCGGTCATGTCTCCTGCGGTACATTTGGTTCAGGCGCGCCGGCAACAGGCAGGGGTGCTGCTGATGTTGGCGGTCAATCCGCATGACAAACAATCATGGAGGCAATCCGGGGTCGTCCTGAGCGTCCTGCGAATTGGCGATTTCATGGACAAGCTATTGCTGGATACGCGCCCCATGCTTTTTACGCGACTCGTCGATCTGGATGCGCAGAAAATTATCTACGACAACTTCCGGCCAGGAGCACCGCAGGCATTGTACGAACATGCATTTGATTTCGGCACGCGCCATTATCGGCTGGAAACTGCGCCCACCCCCGCCTACGTCAGGCAGCACCGCGGCTGGCAAAGCTTAAGTTTACTTGCTGCCGGCATTCTGGGCACGGGCCTGCTCGGCGCGTTGCTTCTGCTTGGCACAGGCTATACCGCCCGTGTCGAGGCGCAGGTTGAGGACAGAACCAGGAAGCTTAAAGAAAGCGAATCACGTTTCCGCAATACCTTGGAGAACGCCCCGATTGGCATGGTTATCGTTGCACTGGATGGACGGTTCATACAGGTCAACCACGCCCTATGCGTTATGTTGGGCTATGAAAAGGAGGCGCTCGAAAAGTTGACATTCAGTGAGTTGACCCACCCTGAAGACAAGACGCGTAGTCTTTCCAGCGTGCAGCAGTTGCTGGATGGAAAAATCAACTCTTACCGATCGGAAAAACGCTATCTTCGCAAAGACGGAGAAGTTGTGTGGGCGCAGCTTGCCGTCTCCATCGAGCGGGATAGTTCCGGAGCAGCACTGTATTTAATCGGGCAGATTGAGGACATCACCGAGCGTAAGCAGGCAGAGGAGTTCGTCAGGACAAGCCAAACCCGGTTTAACACAATTTTTAACCAGGCCCCGTTGGGCATTGCCTTAATCGACTCATTTACAGGGAAAATCTATGAGGTCAACCCCCGATTTGCCGAAATCGTCGGCAGAACCATCGTAGAAATGGCAAGCATTGACTGGATGAGCATTACCCATCCCGACGATGTGCAGGAAGATTTGGATAATATGGCCTTGTTGAATGCCGGGAAGATTTCCGGTTTCAGGATGGATAAGCGATACATACGCCCGGACGGTTCATTGGTTTGGATCAATATGACGATCGCTCCGCTAAGAGTGGAACAAAACATTTCCCCCCGTCATCTTTGCATGATAGATGATATCAACGAACGCAAACAGGTCGAGGCAGAGCTTCGCATCGCCGCCATTGCCTTCGAGTCCCGGGACGGCATGATGATTACCGATGCGAATAACGTGATCCTGCAGGTCAACCATGCTTTCACTAAAATCACCGGCTATGCGGCAGAAGAAGCCATCGGACAGACACCGCACCTGCTCAGCTCAGACCGCCATGATGCGGATTTTTATGCCGCGTTGTGGCAAAGCATCAGGCGCAACGGATCATGGCAGGGCGAAATCTGGAACCGCCGCAAGAACGGCGAGGTATATCCGGAGGAGCTCACCGTCACCGAAGTGAGGGGAGAGGCCGGAGAGGTTACCCACTACGTTGCCACGCTGAACGACATCACACAACGCAAGATGGCGGAAGAGCAAATTCGCAATCTGGCTTATTATGATGCATTGACGCAACTGCCTAATCGCCGCCTGCTAAACGACCGTCTGGGTCAGGCCATGGCTGCCAGCCGTCGTAGCGGCCATTATGGCGCCCTGATGTTTCTGGATTTGGACAATTTCAAACCGCTTAATGATAAATATGGTCATGGCGTGGGCGACTTGCTGCTGATCGAAGTGGCGCGTCGCATTGGCAGTTGTGTGCGCGATACGGATACCGTGGCGCGTTTTGGCGGTGATGAGTTCGTGGTGATGCTCAGTGAGCTGGATGCGGACAAAGCCGAATCTGCTGCGCAGGCTGCTATCGTTGCGGAAAAAATCCGTGTCACGCTGGCGGAACCGTATACGCTAACCATTCAGATAAGTGCAGAAGCGACCGCCACGGTGGAGCATCGTTGCACGTCGAGTATCGGTGTGGTGTTGTTCATCAGCCATGAAGCCGGGCAAGAAAATCTCCTCAAGTGGGCCGATATGGCGATGTATCAAGCCAAAGCGGCGGGGCGCAACCAGATTCGGTTTTACGTTCCGGGAATCTGAATGGCCGCTGATGGCAGAAGGTCGGCAACGTCACGGCGCTGTCTGCATTTTTTCCACCATGCTGCGCAGCGTCGCGACTTCTTCAGTGAGTCGGGCGACATCGGCCTGAAGTTCGGCGATGAGATCGTGCTGGTGATGAAAAATAGTCGAACCTGATTTGAGCACTTCCATATCCACCTCGCCGCACAGCAGGTGCGCCCAGCGATGTTCGCGTGAACCGGGCAGTTTGGGTAGTTTGACGACCCAGGGCGTATCAGATTCACTCAGTTCATCCAGAAAGGCATCCACCGAGGAGATGTCGCCAAACGGATGCAAGCGGTCGCAATTGGTGCGCAATTCGCCCGCCGTCTGCGGGCCGCGCAGCATCAGCACCGCCAGCAGGGCGACGGACTGCTCGGGTAGTTTGAATGCACGGCGTGCATTGTGTGCATAACGCATCACGCGGGAGCCGCTGGATTCGATGATCAGAGCATGGTCCTTGAGACTGTCTATCGCTGCCAGTACTTCCGGCTCGGATGCCGAGATGACCGGGTCGCGTGCGGTTTTCTGATTGCAGCCCAGCGTCAGCGTGTTTAACGAGAGCGGGTAGGTATCCGGCACGGTTTTTTCTTTTTCGATCAGTACGCCCAGTACGCGGGCTTCGAGAGGCGAGAATAGTATGGTCATGAGCATTCAGAACGAGCAGAGTGTTTTTAATGTTATCACGCACATGACGAGGAAAGTAAGGTCGTTTGAGATCGTCGCAATCAGCTATAATGCAAGGTCTTAATTTTTGAATGAACCCATGACTGTTTTGCTGTGGATTGTTGCTTCCAGTCTGTTCGGTGGCGCGCTGAGCGTGTGTTGTGCCGCGCTTTTCGCCCTGAACACGCGTGCGCACTGGGTGAATGCGCTGGTCAGTTATGCGATTGGCGCGTTGCTGGGTGCGGTGTTTCTCGACATTCTGCCCGAAGCGATCAAGCTGACGACGAATGGCGCCGTGCTCAGCGGCACGATACTGGCCGGCATACTGCTGTTTTTCATACTCGAAAAGCTGCTGTTGTGGCGTCATTGCCACCACGATCACTGCGAAGCGCATGAACCGCAAAAACCGCAGGTGCATGGCCGCACCGGTCTGATGCTGGTGGTGGGCGGCGGTTTTCATAATTTTGTCGACGGCGTGATCATCGCTGCCTCTTTTATGACCGATGTGCATCTGGGGATCGTGACTGCACTGGCGATCACTGCCCACGAAATTCCCCAGGAGGTCGGTGATTTCATGGTTCTGCTGCATACAGGCTATAGCCGTGCGCAAGCTTTATGGCTGAACATGCTGGCCAGTCTGGCGACGCTGGCAGGCGGCGTGCTGGCTTATTTTGCCTTGCAATCCATACAGGGTGTCGTGCCGACCCTGCTGGGGCTGGCTGCTGCGAGCATGATTTATATCGCGGTGGCCGATTTAATCCCCGGTTTACATCAACGCACGCGGTTGCGTGACACGCTGGAGCAGGTGTCGCTGATCGTGGCGGGTGTGTCTTCAATATTTTTTGTCAACCTGGCGGTTGGCGCATAACTTTAAAATCCAACATGAACAATTCAATTCCAAAAGTCGGTTTCGTCTCACTCGGTTGTCCCAAGGCCACGGTGGATTCCGAACACATCCTGACGCGTCTGCGTGCCGAGGGTTATCTGATTTCCGCGAGCTACCAGGATGCTGATCTGGTGGTGGTCAACACCTGCGGTTTCATCGACAGCGCGGTGGAAGAATCGCTTGATGCGATCGGTGAGGCGCTGGCGGAGAACGGCAAAGTGATCGTTACCGGCTGCCTGGGTGCGAAGGGCGATGTGGTTAAACAGGCGCACCCGAAAGTGCTCGCCGTTACAGGGCCGCATGCGACCGACGAAGTAATGGAGGCGGTGCATCAGCATCTGCCCAAGCCGCATGATCCGTATACCGATCTGGTGCCGCCTCAGGGTATCAGGTTGACGCCCAAGCACTACGCCTATCTTAAAATTTCCGAAGGCTGCAATCATCGTTGTACCTTCTGCATCATTCCCAGTATGCGCGGCGATCTGGTCAGCCGCCCGGTGGGGGACGTGATGCTGGAGGCGGAAAATCTGGTCAACGCAGGCGTGAAAGAATTGCTGGTGATCTCTCAGGACACCAGCGCCTACGGCGTGGATGTGAAATACCGCACCGGCTTCTGGGGTGGCAAGCCACTCAGGACGCGCATGACTGAGTTAGCTGTTGCGCTCGGAACATTGGGCGTATGGGTGCGGCTGCATTATGTGTATCCTTATCCGCATGTGGACGAGGTGATTCCGTTGATGGCGGAAGGCAAGATTCTGCCCTATCTGGATATTCCGTTTCAGCACGCCAACCAGCGTATCCTGAAACTGATGAAACGCCCAGGCAACAGCGACGGTGTTTTGGCGCGCATCAAAAAGTGGCGCGAGATTTGCCCTGAGCTGACCTTGCGCAGTACCTTTATCGTCGGTTTCCCCGGCGAGACCGAAGAAGAATTCGAGGAGCTGCTCGATTTTATTGAAGAAGCTCAGCTGGATCGGGTGGGCGCGTTTGCCTATTCGCCGGTCGAAGGCGCCGTTGCCAACGACTTGCCGGATCACGTGCCGCCGGAAGTGCAGCAGGAGCGCCTGGCGCGCCTGATGTGGCTACAGGAAGAAATCAGCGAAGAACGCCTGAAACTGAAGATCGGCAAGACACTGACCGTGCTGGTGGACGAGGTAGACGAAGAAGGTGCGATTGCACGCAGTTTCGCCGATGCACCGGAAATCGACGGTCAGGTTTATATCAACGACGGCCAGCATCTGAAGGTCGGGGATTTGGTTAAAGTCGTGATTACCGATTCAGATACCCACGATCTGTGGGGCGAGCTGGTTTAAGGGTTTTACGAAAGTATTCTTAAACCTGCTGCCAGACCGGGGGCTGCCGATTGAACGGCAAGCTTGACAGGTTTCTATGCCTCGGTTGAGCCCAAAGAGGTGGTGTTGAAGCCGCCATCCACATAGGTGATTTCGCCGGTGATGCCGCTGGCAAGATCGCTGCACAAAAAGGCTGCGGCGTTGCCGACTTCCTCGATGGTGACGTTGCGTTTGAGCGGGGCGTGTTTTTCGTTGTAACCCAGCAACTTGTTGAAATCGGCTATGCCGGCTGCCGCCAGCGTCCGGATGGGTCCGGCCGATATGGCATTCGCACGAATTCCCTTTGCGCCGAGGTGCATAGCCAGATACCGCACGCTGGCTTCCAGGCTGGCCTTGGCCATGCCCATCACGTTGTAGTGCGGCATGGTGCGAACCGCGCCCAGATAGCTTAACGTCAATAAAGCCGCACGGCGCCCTTCCATCATCGGCAGGGCTGCCTTTGCCATGGCCGGAAAACTGTAGGCGCTGATGTCGTGCGCAACGCGGAATGCTTCGCGGCTGAAGCCGTCGAGGAATTCGCCCTCCAAGGCTTCGCGCGGGGCGTAAGCAATGGCATGCACAAAGCCGTCAAATCCATCCCAGTGCTGCTTCAGTCTAATAAACAACTCGTCGATGTCGGAGTCGGAGGCGACATCGCAGGGGAACACCAGATCACTGCCAAATTGGCGGGCCAGGCCCTGTACGCGGTCACGCACGCGTTCGCCTTGATAGGTGAAGGCAAGTTCTGCGCCCTCGCGATGCATGGCTTGTGCGACGCCATAGGCAATAGAGCGGGTGCTGATCATGCCGGTAATCAGAATGCGTTTGCTGGCCATAAATCCCATACATATCCTTTGATGAGTGGTTGGTCAGCGGCGATTATAAAGCAATGGTGCGCAATCGACCGATGCAATCGTATATAATCTTGCGCTTGTCAATTTCAGGTCTATCTTCATGCTGGAAGTCAGCAACCTAGCTTGTAGCCGCGGCGATCATCGTCTGTTTTCAGGATTGAATCTTGAGCTGCATCCCGGGCAGATCATGCAAATTCAGGGCGCCAACGGCAGTGGCAAGACCAGTTTGCTGCGCACCCTGTGCGGATTTATTCAGCCTGACGAAGGAAAAATCGCCTGGGAAGGTTCCGACGTACGCGACCTGGGCGAAGATTATTTCGCCGAAATGATGTATCTCGGTCATCTGAATGCCATCAAGGATGAGTTGAGTGCGCTGGAGAATTTGCATATTTCTGCGGGCTTGTCGGGTTTGTCGCTGAATGAAACGGATGCCATTGCCGCCTTGCGGCGTATGGGCCTGAAGGGGCGTGAACGGTTGCCTGCCAAAGTGCTCTCGCAGGGGCAGCAACGGCGCGTAGCGCTGGCACGCTTGCTGGTAATCAAAGCCCGCCTCTGGATACTGGATGAACCTTTGACGGCGCTGGATGTCAACGCTGTGGCGCTGATTGAGGGTGTGCTGGCCGAACATCTGGCAGGGCAGGGCATGGTGATTTTTACCACCCATCAGCCGCTGAATGTGGCGGGCGTTGAAATGCGCAGCCTGTCGCTGTCATGAAGAATTTATTTGTATTGCTGCTGCTGATTGTGCGTCGCGACCTGTTGCTGGCGATGCGCCGCCGCGCGGATGTGCTGACCACGCTGATTTTTTTCGTGATGGTGGTGAGCCTGTTTCCGCTGGGAGTCGGACCTGAAACGGATATGCTGCGCAAGATGGCGCCCGGCGTATTGTGGGTAGCAGCCTTACTCGCATCAATGTTGTCGTTAGGCAGACTGTTCTCGGCGGACTATTTGGATGGTACGCTTGAACAAATGCTGCTGGCGCCGCAGTCGCTGTCGGTGCTGGTGCTGGGCAAGATGGCCTCGCACTGGATGGTATCGGGTCTGCCGCTGGTGTTGATGACGCCGGTGCTGGGGCTGCAATTCGATATGTCGGTACAGGCGATCGGCGTGCTGATGCTGGGCTTGTTGCTGGGAACGCCGATCCTGAGCATGATAGGCGCAATCGGTGCGGCACTGACCCTGGGGTTGCGCGGGGGCGGGGTGCTGTTGTCCCTGCTGGTATTGCCGCTGTGCATTCCGGTGCTGATATTTGGCACGGGTGCGGTACAGGCCGTGACCAGCGGGTTGAGCATATCGTCGCATTTATCGCTGCTGGGCGCATTGCTGGTGCTGGCTGTGGCGTTTACCCCCTGGGTGACGGCGCAGGCTTTACGTATTTCTATGGAATGATTTTTTAGAGATTTTTTATGGCAATAAACTGGTTTAAATACTCGGCGCCGACCACTTTTTACCCGCTGGCAGGCAAGCTGATCCCGTGGTTTGCGACTTCGTCGGCCATTCTGTTCGCAGCAGGTTTGTATCTGGGTTTTGTCGTAGCCCCCAGCGACGCGACGCAGGGGGAGTTTTATCGCATCATCTACATTCATGTACCGTCGTCGATACTCTCCATGTTTCTGTATCTGGTGATGGCGGGTTATGCCGCGCTGGGCCTGATATTCAATACCCGCTTGTCATCGATGATGGCCAGCGCGGTCGCGCCTACCGGCGCCTTGTTTGCCTTTGTCGCACTGTGGACCGGCGCACTGTGGGGCAAGCCGATGTGGGGCGCCTGGTGGGTGTGGGATGCACGACTGACTTCCGAATTGATCCTGCTGTTTCTCTATCTTGGCTTTATCGCGCTGCATGCTTCGATTGACGATCCGCGTCGTGCCGATCGTGCGGCGGCACTGCTTGCGATCGTAGGTTCCGTGAATGTACCCATCATTTACTTCTCGGTGAAGTGGTGGAATACATTGCATCAGGGATCGACCATCAAATTTACCGGAACTTCCATGCAGGTTACTATGCAGCAATCGATGTTCACCATGCTGGCGGCCTGCTGGCTGTACGCCATTGCAGTAGTTCTGGCCCGCGTGCGCAGCATCATTCTGGAGCGTGAACGAAATACCAAATGGATTACTGAGCTGGCGGAGGTGAAAAAATGAGCCTGGATATCTGGATGAGAGCAAACCCGCTGACCTATGTCTGGGTGGGTTCCTATGCGGTGGCATTGCTGGTTTTTGCAATTGAGGTCGCGATGGTGGTACGTAAGAGAAAAATTACCCTGCAGCAGGTGCGCCTGTTGATCGAGGCAGAGGAGAGTGCATGAAACCGCGTCAGAAAAGATTTGCTTATATTATTGTCGGTATCGCCGCCGTGGGGCTGGCGGTGGGGCTGGTGCTCAATGCACTCAAGGATAACGTCAGTCTGTATTTTACCCCGACCCAGGTCTATAACAAGGAAGTGCCGCAAGACCGCAGTTTCCGCATCGGCGGCCTGGTCGAGCAGGGCAGCCTCAAACGTGAAGGGGATGGCCTGACGGCACGCTTCGTGATTACCGACTTGAAGAAGAGTTTACCGGTGGTGTACGTGGGCATCCTGCCTGACCTGTTCAAGGAAGGCAAAGGCGTGGTCGCGCAAGGCAAGATGGACTCCAATGGCATCATGCACGCCTCGGAAGTGTTGGCGAAACATGATGAAAATTACATGCCTCCTGAGGCCAAGGACGCCTTGGACAAGGCTCGGAAGACGCAAGGGAGCGCAAAATGAGCTATACGCATGTAATTTCGGCGCAGGCCGATATATCCATAATGCATACCAAGCCGATTAGTTGCGACCGCAGCCAAAATTACATGCCGCCAAAAGCTGCCGACGCCCTGAAAAAATCCAAGACTGCCAATGCGGCAAGTGTTTCAGCCGCCCAATAACCAAGAGAGCACTTACATGATTCCAGAACTAGGTCATTTTTCCCTGATTATTGCGTTGTTCCTCGCAGCTTCCCTGGGTGTGCTGCCTATCTTCGGTGCGGCACGCAATAACCGCGTGTTGATGGGGGTTGCCCGTCCGCTGGCTTACGGGCAGTTTGTGTTTATTGCACTGGCCTTTGCCGTGCTGGCGCACGCGTTCCTGGGCAACGATTTCTCCGTGCTGTATGTCGCGGAACATTCCAACTCACAGCTGCCTGCGCAATACCGTTTTGCGGCAATCTGGGGCGGCCACGAAGGCTCTCTGTTGTTGTGGGCCTTGCTGCTGTCTGTCTGGACGGCCGCCGTGGCGACCTTCAGCCGTCATTTGCCGGAGGAAATGGTGGCGCGCGTACTGGGCGTGATGGGGCTGATCTCGGCCGGATTTCTGTTGTTCATGCTGTTTACTTCCAGCCCGTTTACGCGCCTGTTGCCGGCTGCTGCCGACGGCCGCGATCTGAACCCGCTGTTGCAGGACCCGGGGCTGGTGATACATCCGCCCATGCTGTACATGGGTTATGTCGGGTTTTCCGTGGCCTACGCCTTTGCCATTTCCGCCTTGCTGGGCGGCAAGCTGGACGCAACCTGGGCGCGCTGGTCTCGCCCCTGGACCACGGTAGCCTGGGTATTCATGACCATCGGCATCGCGCTGGGTAGCGGTTGGGCCTATTACGAACTGGGCTGGGGTGGCTGGTGGTTCTGGGACCCGGTCGAGAATGCCTCGTTCATGCCCTGGCTGCTGGGCACCGCGCTGATCCATTCACTGGCTGTGACGGAAAAGCGCGGCGCATTCAAAAGCTGGACGGTGCTGCTCGCGATCGGCGCGTTTTCGCTCAGTCTGCTCGGCACATTCCTGGTGCGTTCCGGCGTGCTGACTTCCGTGCACTCGTTTGCCTCCGATCCGAAGCGCGGTATTTTTATTCTGGTCTTCCTGGTGCTGGTGATAGGCGCATCGCTGTTGCTGTTCGCCTGGCGCGCGCCGAAGGTGGGTCTGGGCGGCAAGTTCGACATGCTGTCGCGCGAATCGTTGCTGCTGTCCAATAACGTGCTGCTGTCGGTGGCCTCCGCCTCCGTGTTCATCGGCACCCTGTATCCGTTGTTCATGGACGCCCTGGGTTACGGCAAACTGTCGGTCGGCGCGCCGTATTTTCAGGCGGTGTTCGTGCCGCTGATGGTGCCCATGGTATTCATGATGGGGCTGGGGCCGCTGGCACGCTGGAAGAAAATGGCCGTGCCCGATCTGGCCCGTCGAGTGAAGTGGGGGTTCGCCAGCGCTCTGGTGCTGGCGCTGATTCTGCCGTTGCTGATGGGCAGATTCCTGTCGCTGGAATCGAACAAATGGTCGCCGATGATCGTGCTGGGTTTGCTGATGTCTTTCTGGATCATCGCCTCCCTGGTGGTCAGCCTGCGTCAGCGCCTGTCCGGTGAGGGTGAGTTCCTGACGCGCGTGCGCCGCCAGAGTCTTAGCTATTACGGCATGCAGTTGGCTCATCTGGGCGTAGCGGTGTTCATTATCGGTGTGACGCTGGTGAAAGGTTATGAGACCGAACGCGATGTACGCATGAATGTCGGTGACACGATTATGGCCGGCGGTTATGAATTCCGTTTCAATGGCGTGTCCGAGGTACAGGGGCCCAATTATGTGGCAGGCGAAGGTCATGTGACAGTGAAGAAGGACGACCGTCTGGTAGCTGAGTTACACCCGGAAAAGCGTCAATACAATGTGTCGGGCATGCCGCTGACCGAGGCTTCCATACAACCCGGCTTGTTCCGCGACCTGTATGTGTCTCTCGGCGAACCCATCCCCGAGTCGGACGGCGCCTGGGCCGTGCGCATCTATATCAAGCCTTTTGTCGACTGGATCTGGGCCGGCTGTCTGTTCATGGCATTGGGTGGCATCTTAGCGGTGTCGGATCGTCGCTACCGCATCCATCAGAAGGCGTCCGCAAAAGCAGTAGTGGAACCCGTTATCAACAAGCTTCAAGGACAAGCATCATGATGCGTTACATACTCCCTTTGGTACTTTTTCTGATCCTCTCGGTTTTTCTCTACAAGGGGCTGGGACGCGATACGCGCGAAGTGCCATCGCCTCTGATAGGCAAGGCTGCGCCTGCGTTTTCGCTGCCCATGTTGTATGAGCCTGCCAGACAGTTCTCACCCAAGGAGATGCTGGGCCGCGTCTGGCTGCTGAATATGTGGGCATCCTGGTGTGAAGCATGCAAGGATGAGCATCCGGTGTTGATGGAATTCGCCACCCGGAAAGTGTTGCCCATCGTCGGTGTTGATTACAAGGACAAGCGGGAAAATGGCATCGAGACGCTGAGGAAAGCGGGCGACCCATATGATACGGTTATTGCGGATGTGGATGGTAAAGCGGGTTTTGACTACGGCGTGTATGGCGTGCCGGAGACTTATGTAATCGATAAAAAAGGCGTTATTCGTTACAAACAGATCGGCCCCGTCACGCCGCAGAATTTGCGCGATACACTGTTGCCGCTGATTTCGGAGTTGCAGGCCAAATGAAATACGATAACGACAACCTCGCGCAGCGATTCCTTGTCCCCCTCTACCTACGGGAGATAACCAGCGACTTGGCTGGCGTTATTTGCCAGCTTAGTCGAATGGCTAGTAGTTTCATCAGCGCAGGGGGGTACCCGCAAGGAGTAGGCCGTGGTTGTAAAGCCGACAATTCGGCAACAATCACGCTCAGGGAAACGGGCAGGACAAATTTAACGACCAAGTTTGGTAAATTTATCATGCCCGTATTTATCGGGTTGATATGTCTGTTGCCGACCTTTTCATTTGCCGGGGTGGCAAAAGACATCGCCGACGATCCCGCTCTGGAAAGCCGCATGATACATCTGGCTGAGAAGGTGCGTTGTCTGGTATGTCAGAGCGAACCTGTTTCAACCTCGCATTCCGAATGGTCGCAGGATGTGCGCAATATCATGCGCGACAAGATGAAGGCGGGCGCCACCGATCAGGAAATACTCGACATGCTGGTCGAGCGTTTCGGCAAATCGGTGCTGTATGATCCGCCGGTGGACAATGAAACCATGCCATTGTGGGGAGCGCCTTTTGTGCTGCTGCTGCTGGGCGGCGTGTTTTTGTATGTCCAGCTCAAAAGGCGCCGTAGCCGGGTTGAGGAAGCTGTGCTCACCACTCAGGATGAACAACGCGCCGCCACGCTGCTGAATGAGCCGGTTTCATCATCAAATTCCTCGGAACGCGTAGCGCGTTCCACTCACCTCAATCCTGATGGAACAACTAGCCATTCGACTAAGCTGCCAAACGACGGCAGCCAAGTCGCTGGTTATCTCCCGGAGGGAGAGGGGACAAACGAATCACTACGTGACTTACACGTAAAGGACAATCAGGCATGACTTTATTCTGGATACTCTGTGCAGTGATGCTGCTGGTAGCGCTGTCGTTTCTGCTGTGGCCGCTGTTGCGCAAATCAGCTGCCAATAATGATGTGTTGCGCGATGCAGCCAACCTTGAAATCCTGCGCGATCAGGCGAACGAACTCGAAGCTGATTTGAACAACAGCCTGCTGACTCAGGAGTCTTTCGAGCAAGGCCGTCGCGAATTGCAGGTGCGTCTGCTCGATGAGGTAAAAAGTACGGAAAAGCCGCTGGCAGCGGTGCGCAATCCGGCGCGGATTCTGGCTATTGTTATGGTCGTGCTGATCCCGCTTTTCAGCGTGTTGCTCTATCTTAAAATCGGCAATGTCAATGCGATGCTGCCACCGCAACAACAAAATGCAGGGGCTGAAGGCTTCGGTGTGCTGCGCTCGGACGTGGCGTTGCAGGAACTGGAAGCGAAACTTGCGAAGAACCCGCAAAATCCGGACGGATGGCTGGTGCTGGCGCGCTCCTACAGCGAGTTGCAGCGCTATGCTGATGCGGTGCGTGCTTATAAGGAACTGGTCAAGCTGGTACCTAGGGAGGCGCAAATCTGGACAAATTATGCCGATGCGATGGCGATGAATAACAATCAGTCGCTGTTGGGCGAGCCAACCGAATTCATCAATAAGGCGCTTGAACTGGATCCGGAAAATACCACTGCACTGGCGCTGGCGGGTTCTGCCGGTATGGAGCGTGGCGATTACGTTGCTGCAATCGAGCACTGGCAAAAACTGGTTGCGCTGCTGCCGCCTGATTATCCGCAAATCCAGATGATCATAGATGGCATCAATCAGGCGCGAGATTATCTCTCCAAGCAGCCGGGTGGTCGTGAAAAACTGGCCAAACTGCCGGATGCTCCCAAAAAGGCAGTTGCAAATCAGGCGTTGGCGATTACCGGACGGGTGTCGTTGAGTCCTGAAATGACTAGTCGCGCATCTCCGACAGACTATGTCTTCATCCTGGCGCGTGCGGCTGAAGGACCTAAAATGCCGCTCGCCGTGATCCGCAAACAGGTCAAGGACTTGCCGGTTGAATTTACGCTCGATGACAGCATGGCCATGCAACCGCAGATGAAACTGTCCGGTTTCGATAAGGTGGTCGTGCTGGCACGCGTGTCCAAGTCAGGCACACCGATGGCGCAAGCCGGAGATATCGAGGGTACGGCCGGCGTCGTCAAGCCGGGCAGCAAAGGGCTGAATATCAGCATTGATACGCTGGTAAAATAGTACTGAAGAAAGTCCTGAAAAAAACGGCATCTGAGGATGCCGTTTTCTATTCACGCTCTGATTTTACGATGGATGCAGCTTCAACACACAACGCCTCGAACTGTGCATTATCCAGTTCCAGTACCTGCAGACAGACAGCTCCCAGCTTCGTCCATTCCTGCGTCAGGCTCAGACCGAGTTGCTGCTGCAAGATGTGCTCAGCAAGTTGGGCTGTCGCGATCAGCCTGCGGCTCAGTATCGGCAATTTGTCTGACTCCAGTCTGATCAGGTTGTGATGATTGCGGATGGCAAGGCAAATCTCCTCCGGCAACCACCAGTTTTGCGCCAGTATGCAGCCTACCATGGCATGATTTGTCGGTAACGCTGCATTTTCCACATCGATGAAACTGCGACTGGCTTCGTTGTTTGCAGCTACCAGCACTTGCTCGTACAGCGGAAAGCGTCCGAGCAGCACCGGAATGCCGCAGTCGCGGAACAAGCCAAAAGTATAGGTGTCCTCTGCGCGCAGGCCGCGTATCTCAAGACGCTGTGCCAGCCAGCCGGACAGGTGCGAAATACGTCCCGAGGCATCCCAGAAGCGTTCCAGATTATGCACGTTCGGAAACGCCTTGCGAAGAATGATGCCAGCCACGGCCCGGCTCGCCGTCTTCATGCCGAGCACCGAGAGCGCTTCGTTCACCGAACGCACCCGCTGCCGCATGCCAAAAAAGGGGGAGTTTGCGGTTTTGATCAGGCCGGCAGAAATGCCGACATCGGTGCCTATGATGCTTGCCAGCAGGTTGAAGTCTGGTTCATCCTTGTTTGCTTCGCTCATGAAACGATCCAATATGAGCGGGCACGGTGGAATACCGACATCAAGAATGGCGCGTTCGATCAGGTTGCCGACGACTGATGGTGCAGAGTCTTGCAACGATTCATTCATTTGACTATCCTTGTTTGCAGCCAATCGATGAGTGTTTTTTCCGGCATCGGTCTGGCGTAAAAAAACCCCTGGATGGCATCGACACCCGCTTCCAGTGCGGCGTCAATTTCTTCCTTCCGCTCGCATCCTTCTGCCACCACGATCATGCCAAGCTCGTGACCCAGTTGAGTCATTGCCCTGACGACAGCCTGTGCTCTGGCGTCTTCCGGGAGTACGGTGATAAAGGCGCGATCCAGTTTGATTTTTTTGGCCGGAATATCCTTCAGGTTTGCCAGGCAGGAATAACCGGTGCCAAAATCATCGATGGCGAGACTGACGCCTGTTGCAAGCGAATTTTTCAGATTTTTTTGCACCGTATCGGAAAGGTCCATGAACAGCGATTCGGTCAATTCCAGTTCCACCAGTTCCGGGCTGACGTTTGAACATATCAGCGCCGCATGGAGCGCCTGGGTGAATTTCGGGGAAATCAACTGGGCGCGCGAGACGTTGATGGCAACTTTGGTGTGATGACCCATATCCTGTAGCATGCGTGCCTGCATTGCGCCCTGCAACAGGCTCCATTCTCCGAGGCGCACTACGAGGCCGGTCTTTTCCGCGACGGGGATAAACTTATCGGGAGGAATGTTATCCCCGTTGACCGAGCAGCGCATGAGCGCTTCGACGGCCTCGATTTTTCCGCTCGCAAGGATGATAGGCTGGTAGTGGAGGCTTAAACCGCCTGTTCCCAGCGCGACATGCAGGGTGCTTTCAATCGAGAGTTCTTCGCGCGCTAGTTTGATGCCCAGTCGGCCATGCACGGGCTCATCTCCGGAACAAACAATATTGTTGCCGCCATTATCTTTCGCAGCGTACATGGCACGGTCTGCACGTTCCAGCAGGGCGAGTGAGTTTTCTTTCGGGTCGTGGATGGCGATGCCGATGCTCGCGGTGGGGCACAGGGTCAGGTTGCCCATATGTATCAGCTCGGCTACCGTGTCGGCCAGTTCGCGGGCGAACTGCTCAGCTGCAAAACGATCGCATTGCGGGACGAGAAATACGAATTCGTCTCCCCCCATGCGCGCGATTTTGGCTCGTCCGCCAATCTTGCGAAAACGCACGGCAAGGTTCTGGATTACCCTGTCGCCACCCGGGTGGCCAAGCGAATCATTGATTTTTTTGAAACGGTCTATGTCGACCCAGATGACGGCGAACGGTTCTACCTGGTGTGTCGTGGCGAAATTCTCGACCGCCCGCAGGCAGCCTAGTCGATCAAAAAATCCGGTGAGGGTATCGATGTTATTCATGGCGTCTTCACTAACGAACGGGCCGATAGAGTGCCTGTCGGCATGCGCTGCATGGCGGCATTGTTAAATCTGGCTTCACGTTCATCCCCTTGAGTATTTTATGATTTTACGATGCCGGGCAGCTTGTGTTATCTCTCGGCACTA
>JAJXTL010000137.1 GCA_021783855.1 Pseudomonadota bacterium | reverse complement strand
ACCGCCCAATTGATAAACAGCGTCACACCGATACCGCGCACATGTTTTTTTACCTGATGCAGCGCGCCGAAGTCGATGCGCAGCAGCATCGGAATAATCATCACCCATACCAGCACACCAACGGGAATATTAACTTTGGCAATTTCCAGGCTGGCGATAGAATGAAACAGGCCCGGCAGGAACTGCCCCAGCAGCACGCCTATGACGATACACAGGAAAACCCAAAGGGTCAGGTAACGTTCAAACAGATTCATGACTCATTTCCTTTATCCGGCTGCTCTTATTTCACAACCTTTATCCGCATTTACTGACCGGCACATCGCAGCCATCCCCGCTATCCGCACAACAGTTTTCCGTAAGATAAGCAAGCATTTTGTTCATCGCTGCAAAATTTGCCGCATAGTATACAAATCGACCGTCCTGCCGGTTAACGATCAGTCCGGCATGATTCAATGTCTTGAAATGAAATGAAATATTTGCCGGCGAAACCTGCAACTTTTCGGCCAGCTGACCTGCTGCCATGCCCGCGGGCCCGCACACCACCAGCAGACGAAAAATCGCCAGGCGCGTGGGTTGAGCCAATGCAGAAAGCGCTGTGACAACCTGGGCAGATTCCATTTTATTTAAATTATTAAACAATTATTAAAATATATTGCGAAATTAAAACACAAAATTGCCGACAGATCAACATGAAATCCGTCCGGCAGACTGCAAGCCGATAACGCCGCTTAATTGCTAAACACCCGAAATTACGCGAATTTTATGCCCAAAATAAAAATTTTTATTTTTCGCCGGCAATTGACCAGACCCCGCGTGTCTGCTATAAACGCACACGATACAAGCACTGTGGGGCGCGGTGAACTCAGTAGAACTACTTAATATAAATTTGGCAATCGAACCCGATTTACTGAATTTCGTCTGCTTTCTGATGGAAAGCGTGAATCGCCTTGACGGAAATGCGTTCAGAGCTTCGCTCGCCTGCCTGGAGTTAAATCAACTTTTGCGCAGCGCAGGCGCCTGTTGCGGACTACCCTTCCCGGTCAAAGTGCGACTGCAAAACCATCGTTTGCAGGCACACTGGGGCGCCACCGAGTTTGTACTTGCACAGACGGGCGCCGTAGAACAACATGCGATAGAACAATTGCGCGATTATCTGTGCAAATCCACGGATTCCATCGATCCTGAAATATTGATCCAGCGCAATGAGGCGATGGTGCGCCATTTACACGAGACCCGAATGCGCGCCGAACATGAATTGGCCGAACTGGAAGTGAAGTTGCACAACCGCCAGGCGGAATTACAGGTCTCGATGCATCAAGCTGAAACAGATCCGCTCACCGGTTTGCTCAACCGTCGCGCCTTCGATGCCAGACTGAATCAGGCCTTTCGCCATACCATGCGACAAAAAAGCTCGCCATTATCGCTCATCATGCTGGATCTGGATCATTTCAAAAGCATCAACGATCAGTTCGGACACCAGTATGGAGATAACTACCTGATCAACATGGCGCAAATTTTGCGCAGTGAAATCCGGGAAGATGTGGACTGCGCCTTTCGTTTCGGCGGAGATGAGTTTGCCATGATGATCCACTCCAATTATGCCACCGCCTGCAACAAAGCGAGACAAGTAATAAGCAAGATGGACGGCAAAGTCAGCATAGGCATAGCAGCCATCGATCAGTACACTCGGGACAATCTCACCCTGAATGAATTTATCCATCTGGCTGACAGCGCACTGTATGAAGCCAAGCGCCGCGGGCGTGGGCGCGTGGTTATCACCCCGTGCAGCAGAATCGACACGCAACTGTGTGACTCAACGTGCCCGGTGAAAGAAGCCTGTGTCTGACGTATTCGACAGTGCAATCGATTGCAAACTGCTGTTCAGCAACGCAACGCAAAGCGAAAGCGCTTTGATTTTGCTGCGATCTAAGCTGAGCGCCATCGCCCAGCGACTGGGCGTCAACCGTCTCAAGCAGGAAAACATGCTGCTGGTCGCATCGGAGCTGGTCAGCAACAATGTAAAACACGCCGCAGGACGCGGCATGGTGCAATTGTGGATGCAGCCAGGACGCGTACTGGATCTGCTCTCACTGGACTTTGGCCCCGGAATTGCCAACCTTGCGACGGCCGAACAAGATGGCTACTCAACCTCCAGCACACTGGGCAAAGGCCTGGGTGCCATACGCCGCCTGAGCGATGAATCATACATCTACACACAACGCGCCGGACATCAAAAGAAATGGACCGGCACGACAATACTTGCGCGTTTTTATCTGGACAAAGACAATCAGGAAACAAATTCCGGTTTTAAATTCGGGATGTATTCACGCTCCTTGTCCGACGAGCGTTACAACGGCGACAGAATCTATCTGAAAAGAAGCGGAAAAATGTTGCGCTGGCTGCACCTTGACGGATTGGGACACGGCGAAGAGGCGCAGGCGGCGACCGCCGGTCTGTCTAACCATCTGATTCATTGTGAGTCACCGGAAGCCATATTGGCAACGGTGGATCAGCAGCTACACAGCACGCGAGGCGCAGTCGCCGTTACCGGCGAAATTGATCTGTCCAAATATAATTTGCGATTGTCAGGGGTGGGCGACATGAGTGCGCATATTTACAATCAGGAGCAGATGCAGCAAATCTCCTTTGCACCCGGCATACTGGGGCGGGAACACCGCTCGTCAAATGTGTTGCAGAGTGAGTTTGGAAAAAAACATGTCATCATCACGGCCAGTGACGGCATACGCAGAAATTGGGATACCAATAATTTTACAGGTCTGTTCAATCAACATCCGCAGTTGATTGCCTATACCTTGGGTAATATCATGGGGCGAATTTCGGATGATCAGTCGGTTTGCGTTTGTTCAATAGGATAAGGGGAAATAAATGATGCAGGAAAAAGAAGCCAGTGAAAAACTGACCGCGTTGTTTAACTTGAAAATAGGCAACATTTCCGGGCAACTGGAAGAAACAGGACGGGAGTTTTTCTGTTCGGATAACAAACTGATGGATGAGGACGAGGTTGCCGACCTGTCCAGCGAATTCGTCAGCCTGATCACAGGGTTGCTGAGTGCAAAAGATCCGGGCAAGCGGACAACGCCACAATTTCACGCGATGGAGATGTTTTTCTCGGCATTTTCGCAACGCATGCTGATGCGCGGCGGCAATGTAGAAGACGTGGTGCGTTATGCTCAAAAATTGCAATACAACCTGATTTCCGCACTGGAAAAAGACAGCGGGATTAACTTTACCCAGTCACGATCGGTGCTACTGTATTTTGCCCAGCTGTTTGACGAGTTAATCATGGCCATCTTCCACACCTACCTTGGAGAACGCGAAAAAACCCTGAAGGCGCAGGAAGCGGAGTTGCGCGAAACCTCCACCCCGATCACCGAAATATGGGATGGCGTATTGACACTACCCATCATCGGCACGCTGGATTCCAGCCGAACCATGCTGGTGATGGAAGCATTGCTTAACCGCATCGCCAAGGACCATGCAAAAGCAGTGGTGATGGATCTGACGGGGGTGAAGAACATCGATTCTCAGGTATCGCATCATCTGATACAGATGGTCAGAGCCGTGCAACTGATGGGGTCGGATGCCATTATCACCGGCATCCATCCGGAAATAGCGCGTGCCCTGGTCAGCCTGAACATCGACTTGACCGGCGTAACCACCCGCGCAAGCCTGTCTGACGGCCTGAAGGAAGCATTCTCACGCATGGGCATTCAGGTCAGTCACAGGGCTGCCTGATGGCTATTGCAGGCCTCCACCTGACGCGTATCGGTAACGGCAATTTCCTGCTTGAACCGCTACGCAGTCTGAATATTGGCGAGCCGGGGCAGATGATGCAGGACATCGTGACCTTGTTGCAACAAGGACAGGGAGTGCGGTTGTATTACGACCTGAATGACTTGCCCGTCATCGACCCGGTTTATTACGACTGGCTGGACAAGCTGGCCCGCATTTGCCTGACGGCGAACATCAAAATGGTCTGCATCAATATGCAACCGACGGCCGCATTCACCCTTTCAAAGTTTCTCACCGGCAAACCTCTGTTTGAAACGGCGCTGAGCGTCCCTTGAGCAGATTGGGTTAATGCCGCAAGGGCATTGATGAGACAACTAAACATGATCTAAGCGTAATAAAACATGCGCCAAGATTCTGTTTGTCCCACGAAATATAAGCGATTAAACTGCTTTATTTCTGACCCATGACGGCCTAGGCGTGTTTTTCGCCTTAGTCCGGAATTGGGTTGTTCCATCAATGAATGCCCGTCCGGCCTGCTGGCGCAGTTGTAAAATGAACCGTTTGTCGGTAAAACACGCTGTTCATCCGTCATATTAAGCCGTTCAGAAGAAATAATTTCCAAGAACCCTGACTGGGTGTTCAGTTTGCTGCGTTTGGGTGTTAGACTTCGCCCGCTGTAACGCGCAGCCATTAATTCACCCAGCTATTCACGGAGAAAAACACATGAACAGAAAAGAACTGATCGACGCTTTGGCCAACAAAACCGGAAGCACGAAAATTGTCGCGGAACACAATCTCGCCGCACTGATTGAAGTGATAGGCGAAACGCTGGCTGCAGGCGACAGCGTTGCCCTGGTAGGTTTCGGCACATTTGAAGTACGCGAACGCGCTGCGCGCACCGGCCGCAATCCGAAGACAGGCGCAGAGTTGAAAATTGCGGCTTCCAAAACACCTGCTTTCAAGCCAGGCGCAACGCTGAAGACTGCTGTGAACGGTACAAAGAAGTAAGCGTTCAATGCGCCAGCCGGCAGGCTGGCGCAGCAGATCCAGCTGTTATCCAGAATTACAGATTTCAGGTCACACGCGGCTACGGGAATTTTCGGCGGTAATCTTCGCGAATCTCACAGTTTGCCAGGGCTGAACCTGCTCCCATGTAAAACGCCATTCCCAGTTTTTCTCGGGACTTCCCGGATAGTTCATGCGGTGCTCGCCCGACAGGCAGAGTATATCCTGCATCGGGAATATTACGGTATTGGCCACAGAAGCCGATAGCGCGACTATCATGTCCCAGGGAACATCGATCTCCTGATGACCGAGATACTCACGGACAAAATTCTTTTCCTTGTCGGGAACAGCATTCCACCAGCCCATCATGGTATCGTTGTCATGCGTGCCGGTATAGGCGACCGTGTTGGCGATGTAGTTATGCGGCAGGAAAGGATTGGAGTTGTCCTCGCCAAATGCAAATTGCAGGATGCGCATTCCCGGCAGAAAAAACTGGTCGCGAAGTTCAACCACGTCCGGCGTGATCAATCCCAAATCTTCGGCAATGACAGGCAGATCCGGAAAAACTTTTTTAAAGGCTTCAAAAAGCCTGGCGCCGGGACCCGGCATCCATCTGCCGTTGATTGCCGTTGTTTCACTTGCCGGCACTTCCCAATAATTGACAAAGCCACGAAAATGATCGATGCGCACCTGATCAAAATTACTCAGAGCAACCTGCAAACGTTTTAACCACCAGGCATAGCCTGTTTTTTCATGAACGTCCCAGCGGTAGAGCGGATTGCCCCATAGCTGGCCGGTTTGACTGAAATAATCTGGCGGCACGCCGGCCACGACAGCCGGGCAACCCGCCTCATCCAACTCGAAAAGGTCACGGTGCGCCCACACATCGGCGCTTTGATAGGCGACAAATATCGGCACATCGCCGATCAATTTAACGCCGCGATCGTTGGCATAAGTCTTCAGTTGCACCCATTGCCTGGCGAAACACCATTGGCAGAATTTCCAGAAACTGATTTTTTCGGCACTGATCGCATCCAGCGACAGCAATGCTTGCGGCTCCCTGTTTGCCAGCGCTGCCGGCCACTGGTTCCAGCGACGCCCGTCCTGTTGCGCGGCAATGGTCATGAAACGGGCATAGTCATCCAGCCATTCGCATTCTGCCAGACAAAAATCGGAATACTCACTGTGCATGCCGTAGAGATCAGAAGCGAAAAACTGCTTTGCTGCACGGCGCAGGCGCTCCAGTTTAAATGGGCCCAGCAGGTCATAATCCACCTTGTCGTGACGAAACTCCGGCAAGGGTATCAAATCCACCGGCGCCAGCCAGCCCTGATAAGCCAGTTCATGAAGATCAATCAGCAGCACATTGCCGGCAAATGCGGAACTGCTCATGTAGGGAGAGTTGCCGGGACCGATTTCACCCAGAGGCAAAACCTGCCACCAGGTTTGTCCGGTGCCGATCAGCCAGTCGATAAAAAGATAGGCATTGGCGCCCAGATCACCCGAGCCGAATGGGCCAGGCAGCGAAGTTGGATGAAGCAGGATGCCGCTGGCGCGATCTTTTATCATAAATACTTGATTTTATTTATTATTTTACCACAAAATGTTTAAGCTATTCGGTTGCGCGGCGCATCGCTCCGTCTACCTCGGTTTCTACCAGTGAGCCCCGGCTGACCGGGTCGGACAGACTGAGCGGCGCGGGCAGTTTCAGCAAACGGTACAACTCGGTCAAGTTGTGCCGATACAGACGATCAAAGCTGGCAACCGAGTTTGCAGGATTGTAATCGCCGAACCACCAGAACCAGTCCGAACTTTCGCAGGAACACAGTTGTTTGTCGGCAGCTTCGCGTTCCGCCGCACTCAGACGCTTGCTGCTCATGACCAGGTCATAACTTTGCTTGGCGGCACACAACAAATCCCAGGCGCGATTCTTGTCTTCGCAGCCTATCCAGGTGGAAAAATTACCATATACCCAACTGCCTGCCTCAATAGTCGGCAAACTGCCGGTTTTTACACCGCTCACCGGATCGGATTCAAGAAAATCGCTATAGGTGCAGGTAGTAATCGCGGCATGCGCCTCCAGCTGCGCGTACAACTCGTCAAGGAAGTAAAAACCGTTATAAGGATAATATTCCCAGGCATTTTCACCATCCAGAATCACGCTGACCACAGGCGTTTCACCTTCCTGCGCCTGAAGGGATATTGCATCCAATTGAGCGATAAAATGAGTTGCAGCGTCCTTGCCGTGCCAGCGCGAGTATTCAAAGCCGATCAAGTCCGACAAGTGGTCATCGCGAAAGAAACACAACATACCGTCCGCCCCGGCTTCCAGCATATAAGGGCGATACAAATACCGTCCGCGCTCTGGAACGTCCAGATTGGAACGGCGCAAGCTGTTAACCAGCACGCCCTCGCCGCTGGCTGCCCAGCCGCACCCTTCCTCGGCAAACACCTGCAGGGTTTCGACCGAGATGGAACCTTCAGCCGGCCACATGCCTTTTGGCTCTGCACCGAACCTTGCCTTATGGCTCAGCTTCGCCAATTGGATGTGTTTGGAAACGCGCAAGCGGCCCTTGGGATAATGCAGCGATTTGGGCATTGGCGCATCCGGCATGGCTTCTTTGGCACTGGCAAAATCGATCAACAGCGGCGCCAACGGATGGTAATGCGGAGTCGCCGATATTTCGATTTGTCCCGCATCGGCCAGCTTCCGGTAGCGAGGAATAATGTTGCTGGTCAATTCACCGATCAGATCAAACAGCTGCTTGCGATCTGCATAACTGAAACCCTCGGCCTTGCTCATTAAACGCGTAACCAGCTCGCTCTCGCGTCGCACGCTCTCGCCGCACCAGGCTAGGTGATACCAGGTCAGCAAGTCGGCCATGTACTGCCCCGACAGGTAGGACAATCCATATTCTCCGTCGGTTTGTAAAAGTTGAAACAAATCCCACAGACGTTTGTAGGCCGGAAAAGGCGCTATCATTTTGGTATGGCTGCTGCGAAAACAGGAATTGAGCGCCAGCAGCCGTTCTTCCGGGGTGAAATCGCCGGTATTCTTATGTGCCAGCAGGCGCAACAGC
>JAJXTL010000136.1 GCA_021783855.1 Pseudomonadota bacterium | reverse complement strand
CTACCGAGTCGCTGATGCTAAAGCTGCGCAACCGCCCGATTGCACCTTTCCTCAAGGACAACAGCGCACTGCTCACCTCCTGGCTGCTCGCCCTGTCCATTCCGCCGCTGGCCCCCTGGTGGCTGGTGGTGGTCGGCACGGCGTTTGCCATCAGCGTTTCCAAACACCTGTACGGCGGCCTGGGCAGCAATCCGTTCAACCCGGCGATGGTAGGCTACGCCGTGCTGATCATCTCATTCCCGGCACATATGACGCACTGGATTACGCCTGCAGGCCTGGGCGACATTGCGCTGAGCTTTCCCGAACAGATGAACTATATCTTCCATGGCATTCTGCCCGGTGACCTTAAACTGGATGCGGTGACCATGGCCACCCCGCTGGACACCCTTAAAACCCAACTGCACATGCACGCTCAGATGAAAACCATCCTGGATATGCCGATTTACGGGTCTCTGGCGGGCAAGGGCAGCGAATGGGTAGCGGCCGGATTCCTGCTGGGCGGCATTTACTTGTTCGCCAAGAACATCATCAGCTGGCACATACCGGCAGCCTTCCTTGCCACCCTGTTCATCACGGCAGGAACATTTCATCTGCTGGACCCGGCCCACTATGCAGCGCCGCTATTTCACTGGTTTTCAGGGGCCGCGATGCTGGGTGCATTTTTCATCCTCACCGACCCGGTGACCTCGCCTACCACACCCAAGGGCCGTTTGATCTTCGCATTTGGCGCCGGACTGCTGACCTATCTGATCCGCGTCTATGGCGGTTTTCCGGATGGCGTGGCATTCGCCACCTTGCTGATGAACATCTGCGTGCCGCTGATCGACGCATGGACACAGCCTGCCGTGTTCGGCAAGAAGGAAAAATCATGAGACGCACCATGACAAAGGCTGCATTTCACACCGCGCTCAATCTGTCTGTTTTCGCGCTGATCGGCACAGCCATACTGGCCTTCACCTACGATCAGACACATGAGCGAATTGCGCAAAGCGTTGAACGTGAAAAGCTCAAACTCATCTCGCAGATCGTGTCGCAGCCCTTGTACGACAACGACATCATCAACGACACGCTGAAGATTCAACCCGATGTCTTGCTGGGCAATGAGGATACCACGACAGCCTACCGCGCACGCCTGCACAGCAAACCGTCCGTACTGGTACTCGAAGCCGCAGCACCCGATGGTTACAGCGGCAGGATCGGTTTGCTGGTCGCCATACGCGAGAATGGCGAAATAGCGGGGGTGCGCGTGGTCAGCCACAAGGAAACGCCGGGCCTGGGCGATTATATCGACATCAGCCGGAGCGACTGGATCAGGGGGTTTGATGGCGCATCACTTGCGAAGTATACTGACGCCGACTGGAAAGTCAAAAAGGACGGCGGGCAGTTCGATTACATGGCGGGCGCCACCATCACGCCACGCGCAGTCGTAAAGGCCGTGCACAAGGCCTTGCAGTATTTTGCATTGCACCATGACGCGCTGTTCGCCCAAACTGGCGTGGCGAAATGACGAAACCGGCAAAGGAGAAGCCATGACCTATCAGGAATTCAAGGACATCTTTTACAACGGGATGTGGAAGCAAAATACCGGCGTGGTACAGTTGCTCGGCATGTGTCCCATACTGGCCGTCAGCACTTCGGTGGTGAACGGCGTGAGCCTGGGCCTGGCCACCTCGGTGGTAATGTCGCTATCGGGTGCGGTCATCGCGCCTATCCGTCAGGTCGTCCCCAATGAGGCGCGCATACCGGTCTTCATCCTGATCATCGCCGTACTGGTGACCGTCATCCAGTACCTGATGAACGCCTATATGTACCCGCTCTACGTGGTGCTGGGCATATTCATTCCGCTGATCGTCACCAACTGCATCGTACTGGCGCGCATCGAAGCCTTTGCCGCCAAGAATCCGGCCATGCAATCCGCCCTCGACGGTCTGGCGATGGGGCTGGGTCTGACCGCCGTACTGGCCGTGCTGGGCGGCATACGCGAGATCGCAGGCCACGGCACTCTGTTGTCGGGCATAGACCTGGCATTGGGCGCATCCGCCAAGTCGCTGGTGATCACGGTCGTGCCGGATTATCACGGCTTTCTGTTGGCCATACTGCCGCCCGGCGCCTTCATCACACTGGGGTTGCTGATCGCCGGCAAGAACTGGCTCAATCTGCGCGCAGAGCGAAAAATTCATGGCGGTGATGCACGCCTCAGCCCGGTTGACGGCGGTTGCAGTCCCGCCGCTCATGCATAAACACGGCAAAACCATGCGCCTGAACGATCAACAGTGTTCAATCATACGCACCGCCGTTACCGAAAATTTTGGTGCGGAAGCGAACGTGTGGCTGTTTGGATCGAGGGTGGATGATGCCGCCCGGGGCGGTGATATTGATTTGTATATTGAATCCACAACCGACAACGCTGAGGCCATAGTCGAATCCAAGCTGCGCTTTTTGGTGGCCCTGTACAAAAGGCTGGGCGAGCAGAAAATCGATGTGGTGATCCGTCGCCCGGGATTCAAGGGAAACCTGCCTATCTATGAAGTTGCCAAACAAACCGGGGTTAAACTCTGATGAGCCTGACCTACGCAGCATCATTGAACGTGAGAAATGATTCCGAGTAATCCATTATCCGAAAATCGTTCGCCCTGAGCCCGTCGAAGGGCCGATCATGGTTCGACAAGCTCACCACGAGCCGTCTTGTGTGCTTGATTTTGTCTAATAATTTTTTTAGATAATGGAAATAATAAAGCCTGCGCCCCCAGGCACTCAAGAAAGGTAACATCATGGCCGTGCCAGGATTTCAAGATTTAATGCTTCCGTTTCTGCAAATATGCAAAGATGGGAAAGAAAGAACCGTTTCAGAAGTGGGTGAAGTTATTGCAAATCAACTTCAACTATCGGAAGAAGACCTTCAAGAAACGATGACATCAGGACAAACGAAATTTTACAATCGTGTGGCTTGGGTTAAGTCTTACTTCGGAAAGGCATGTTTGCTTGACTTTCCATCAAGAGGGAAATTTAAGATTACACAACGAGGTCTAGATCTTCTAAAATCTGGCCCCCACTCGATACGGATTAAGACACTTAATCAATATCCGGAATTTGTTAAGTTTCACAAGAAAAACAGTAATACGCAAGCAGAAGGAAACCAACAAAATATCAACCCCGCCACTCAAGATGAAATTGACCCTGCAACCCCGGAAGAGCAACTTGAAAATGCATATCAGGATTTAAGAAGCCAACTTGCCTCCAGCCTGCTAGAAACAATCCTAAAGAATCCCCCTGCTTTTTTCGAACAACTCGTAGTCGATTTGCTCGTAGCAATGGGGTATGGCGGTTCAAGAAAAGATGCTGGTCAAGCATTGGGGAAAACGGGTGATGGTGGTATAGATGGAATCATAAAAGAAGACAAGTTGGGGCTGGATATTATTTATCTGCAAGCAAAAAGGTATGGCGTTGATAACATTGTTCCGTCTCGTGAAGTAAGGGACTTTACGGGAAGTCTTGAAGGACACGGAGCACAAAAAGGAGTTTTAATTACCACATCAAGTTTTACGCGAGATGGCATTGAGTTTGTTAAACGTCTCCAACAAAAGAAGATTGTGTTAATCGATGGAGAGAAACTCACACAACTAATGATTGATAACGATATTGGTGTTTCAACAACCACTACATACACAATAAAGAAAATAGACATCGATTACTTCGATATCGACTAGAGCAATCTCTATGAACCCCGCCAAACGCCGACAAATCTTTGAGCGCCTGGCTGCCGCCAATCCGCATCCGACCACAGAACTGGAATATTCCTCTCCGTTTGAACTGCTGGTAGCCGTGATGCTCTCGGCGCAGGCGACCGATATCAGCGTGAATGCCGCTACCCGACAACTCTACCCGCTCGCAAATACCCCTGAAGCCATACTCGAACTGGGCGAAGAAAAACTGCGCGAGTACATCCAGCGCATCGGGCTATACAAAACCAAGGCCAAGCACGTGATTCAGACCTGTCGCATCCTGGTCGAACGGCACCAAGGCTGCGTGCCGATTACGCGTGAAGCACTCGAAGCGTTGCCGGGCGTGGGACGCAAGACTGCCAATGTAATCCTCAACACGGCGTTCGGGGAACCCACCATCGCGGTGGATACGCATATTTTCCGCCTTGCCAACCGCATCGGTCTGGCGCCCGGGAAAACCGTGCTGGAAGTGGAAAAAAAACTGCTCAAGGTGATACCGGCTGAATACCTGCATGACGCGCATCACTGGCTGATCCTGCACGGCCGCTATATCTGCCGGGCACGCAGTCCAAAATGCGCCGAGTGTCTGATTTATGATCTGTGTGAATACAAGCAAAAGGCCGACTAAATGTTTTTCAACCCCAGCCGAGACGAAGCACGTTTGTTTATTTTTGAAACCTGGCGCAAACGAAGAGCGAATGAAATTCTGACGCCGCTGGAAGATCTGGCAGCCCAACTGATCGCAAAACATCCCGAATATTTTGCGGTATTTGAAGACCCTGAGCGTTTCCGGGATCGCGAATATCTGCCGGAGCAGGGCGAGCCCAATCCCTTCCTGCACCTGATGATGCACCTGACTATCGAAGAGCAAATTTCCATCGATCAGCCACCGGGCATCCGCGCGCATTTCGTGCGTCTGACCCATCAGTTCGAGTCCGAACACGACGCACAGCACCGCATGATGGAATGTTTGAGCGAAATGATCTGGCAGGCGCAGCGAAATCGCAGCCAGCCGGACGCCTCGGTTTATCTGGACTGTTTATCCGTCGGCTGATCTTCCCGGACATGCCGGGAAGCGCCCCGGGCGAATCAGCTTTGCCGGTTTAACTGCCTGATCATCGCCTGCAACTCCACCGCTGATCTGGACAACTCCTGAGAGGCCGCCCTTGCATCTTCCGCGATGCGCGCATTGCTGTTGACCAACTCGGATACCTGTTCAAGGTTGTTCGAGACATCCGCGCTTGCGATTGACTGATTGTTGGACACGTCGGCGATATGCTGCGCATTCCCGGCAACCTGCCTGCCCGTATCCATAATTTTCCTCAGGGTTTCCCCGTTTTCCTTGACAATTGCAGCCTCTTCCTCAACCTCCCGGATGGCCTGCTGCATCGATAGAACCGCGCTCTGGCTCACCGCATGAATGTTGCCAACCATGTTGGTTATATCGGTTGTGCTCGAACCCGTCCGTTCCGCCAGTTTTCTGACCTCATCGGCCACGACCGCAAACCCTCTGCCCTGCTCGCCTGCACGTGCAGCTTCGATCGCCGCATTCAGCGCGAGCAAATTGGTTTGTTCGGCAATTTCCTTGATGACTTTGCTGATGTCGCCTATCTTTTGTATGGCCTCTTTAAGATCGTTTATCGTATTGCTTGAGGATCGCACAGCCTGAACCACTCTGGCGGTTGACTCGATGGTTTTCTCCATCCGCTGATTACTCTCCTCTATCATTACCTGGGAACTGATTGCCGCCCCCGCAGAATTTCCGGCATCCTGAGCCACCTGAGAAACGGATTTACTGAAGTCCTCCATGGCGCTGCTGATCTGCTGAATATTATTGCGTTGATTGGTCGAGTGTTCGGCAACCTGCACCACCTTTTCGTCCAGTTCCGTACTGCGTTCCATGATGATGGATGCAGCCAGCGCCATCTCGTCGAGCATGACCTGAATCTGCGATTGCATGACCTGCAACTTGCAGTACAGACGCCCGGTTTCATCCCGCCCGGAAATATCGATATCGCTCGTCAGATTGCCTTCAATAACGCCCTCGAACTGCTTCTCCATACCGATCAGCGGACGCTCGACAAATCTCTTGAAGCTCATTCTCAACACCAGAAAAATGAAAAGCTGTATCGCGATTTGAGATGAAATCAGAATGATCAGCAAATCATGAAGGTGTTTGAAGTCCCCGGTCAGATCCAGCGTGATATCGGAAGCGCCGTTGGAACTTCCTTCTTCGACCGTGTGGCAGGTTAAACAGTCGGTGCCGTGAAACGAATGGGATTCAATGTATGGCGTAATGGCCCTGAACATCAGCTTCCCGTCCACGGTCGACTGTGCGAAATAAGGAACGGGCTTGCCTTGTCTTACCGATTCCTCGATCACCTGCTTCACCAGCGGATCGTCCAGATGCTCTTCAGGCAGCCCCGGGCCGAATTGCCTAACTACCTGATCGGTGCGCATCAGTCGCAATGACGCGAGTTGCTGGCCCTCGGTAATTTTTCTGATCATCAATTGCCGGTTGGCGGGTTCGGAAATCATCCCGGTGACCATCAGCATGTTGGCGCTGTCTATCACCTGCATGGCAGTCGCCTCGGAACGCTGTTTGGCCGTATTCAGCAAGGACGTTTTCATCTGCCCATATAACATAAACGTCGCACTGGCCAGCACGACAAACAACATGGGCTGAATAAGCAATTGAATCTTCAGGTTAAGGGAAAGACTTTTGAATTTGTAACGGTCAAATTTCGATCCGATCTGCGCGCCGGACTCATTGAGTTTTCTGTAGAGCGTTTCGGCCTGCGTGATTTCATGTCTGGATGGAACACTCCTCACCGAGAGATAACCGACCACCTTGTCTGCCGACTTGATAGGCGATATCAATGCCTTGACCCAGTAATAATCGCCATTCTTGCAGCGATTTTTAACGATACCGCGCCAGGGCAGCCCCTCTGACAAGGTATTCCAAAGCCATTTGAAAGCCTGAGGCGGCATATCGGGATGGCGCACGATATTGTGACTTTTCCCGATCAATTCTTCCCTGGAAAAACCGCTTATTTCGACAAAAGCATCATTCGCATAGGTAATCACGCCCTTGAGATCGGTTTTTGAAACGAGCAGTGCGCCCCGTATCAAAGGATGCTCATGTTGCGTAACCGGCAAATTATTTTTCAATCCCTACTCCCTTTTCTTATAGCCTATCCAGGCATTACGCCTGCCCAGTATAGAATAATTTTGATCTTTATAAAAACGATTATCGGCAAATCTTGCAGAAGCATGAGATCCGCTGATTTTATTTTTGACGCGCAAAAAAAATCCCCGCGCGCGGGGATTTTTCCCTTCCGTAAGAATGCGATATTTTACTTGCCCAACACATCCTTGCGAGTGCTTTCTGCAGTAGCTGCACATTGTGCGATCAAGTGACCCGGCACATTGAGTTCCTTCAATGTACTGCCCAGATGTTCCATGACCGCATCAAAATGAGCGTCATTCAGCCCTTGCGCCACAAGATGAGCGTGACCTTTTCTCATATCCGCGCCCGTGTAATTACTCGGTCCGCCAAAGGCCATGGTCAGAAAGGCCTTTTGTTTGGCGGCCTGACGTGTCATGTCGGTATTGGCGAAAAAATGCTTGATGCGGTCATCCTGCAACACCTTGCGGTAAAAAATATCCACCGCCGCATTCACGGCAGCTTCTCCGCCCAGTTTTTCGTAAAGCGATTCCGGCGCTGCCATCGGGGCAGCTTTACCGCTGAAAAGTATCATGAGTGCCAAACCTAAAAATGGCGACATAACTAATAAAATTGGCAGTGCATTTTCCATTTGTGAACTCTCCGTGTTTAAATGACCCCGCCTTCAATTGAGCAGGTTGCAACATGATAAAACAAATCGCAGAATAAACATATATCCAAAATAGATTAATTAGAAATTATCGGCCAAAAAATTCGGCTAGGCTAGCACTGATTTATTCTCTTTTGTCATTCCGAATTCACAGATAAATCATTAAAATCAATTAATTAGATTGGCGCGCTCAAAAACCAAGTGCAACATTTTTAGAGGAAAATGTTGCATGGGAAAAATATACAAGCAGATGAGTATCGAAGAGAGAACGATGATCCAGA
>JAJXTL010000135.1 GCA_021783855.1 Pseudomonadota bacterium | reverse complement strand
GTCCCTGAACTTGTATGAAGCGGGCGCAGTGAAGACCGGATTGGTGGCCACATTGAACAGCACCTTGTATTTTCCGGCAGCCAGACCATCGTTAAGAGTTTTAAGTGCAGCGGTATTGCCCTTGGCAGGCGACATTTGCGGGAAAGGCACAGAAACGGGAGGTTCAATTGTCTTGCCTACATTACCCAGCACCTGATTGAGCAGATTGATGGCAGCGGCATTTTGCGAACCATGCGCATAGCCTTCCGCCGCGCTGCCTGCCAGCACCAGACTCGGACTGCGCAATTTCAGGAGTGCTGCGATCTTGTCTATGTTACTGGGTTCAACTCCGGTATCGCGACTGACGCGCGCCTTATCGTAACCCTTCACCAGTTCTGCCACATCGCCCGTTGCCGTGCCCAGCGCGTTGATGATACCCAGCGCCAGTATGCCTTCCGTGCCGGGCTTGACTGCCAGCCAGCGATCGGCATTGGCACCGGTCAGGGTCATTTTGGATTCAGCCTGAATCAGCACACCGCGCTGACCATCCACGCCCTTGCGGAATTGCGCATACTGCTGAGAGAAATGCACCGGTGACACCCAGGTACCCAAAAAATCCGCCCCGAACGACAGCACGACTTTCGCTTTATCGATGCGATAACGCGGCATGTCCACGCCGTAAGCCTTCAGGTTGGAGGCCCTCACCACACCCGGCGATACCGCTTCATAGACAAAGTGGTTTTTAGTCCCGAGGCTGTCCAGATAATTGCCCAGCAACACCTTCTGGTGTCCGCTCACCCCGCCGGAAAGAAAGGCGATTTCCTCTCCCTTTACGGCTGCGAGTTTTTCGGCGATCAGTGCGTAAGCCTTTTCCCAGGTGATCGTCTCACCCTTGTCGCCATTCCGCAGCAAAGGTTCGCGCACACGATCCGGATTGTAGTGATGCTGCACACTCGCCTGCCCCACTCCGCACATTTTGCCTTTGTTGATCGCCGAATCCGGGTTGCCTTCCAGTTTCAAAACGCGACCTTCGCGCACTTTCCCTGAAATACTGCAACCCGCATCGCACTGCGCGCAAGTCGAGTTGAAGTACACCGCAATACCGGGAATCACATAATCCTTGGCCTCTACATAGGAGACCACCGTTTCCTTGCCATCTTCGATGGAAGTATTACCGCAACCGGAGAGCGCTACCGCCGTACCGCTCCATCCCAATACTTTCAGAAAATCACGCCGATCGAACGGGTGCCCGGCCAAATGTTTTTCGGAACCACTGTCTATCATCACAGCCTCTCTGGTAAATTTTTTCATGGCATTACTTGTGGCACAGCCAGCAATCGTTCGGACCCTTGGCAGTCAGCTCACCGGCTGCATTTTTGGTCTGCGCAGGTTTCTGGAAGGTATACCAGTAATCCTGTTTGCCTATCGGCGTGCCGCCCTCTGGGATGTCGGCTTTCGCTGCCACGACGTGTTCCTTCATGTGGCAGCTCACGCACCAACCCATGGTGATGGGCTTCTGGCGACGGGCAGTCACCATTTCCTTCACCTGTCCGTGGCAATATCCGCAAACCTCCTGAACCGGACGGCCCTGCTGCTCGATAAAGCGCTTGATATGACGCTCGTGAGTAAATCGCACAAAATCCGGCAGATCGTGGACTTTTTTCCATGGAACCGCCTTCTTGGCATCCCAGTACTTGAACAACTCGACAATGCGAGGCTTGTCGCGCACGCTCGGGATATTCTGGTGACAGCCTATGCATTTTTGCAGCGGCGGAATCCCCGCTGTCAGACTGCGTCTGGCATAGGTATGGCAATACTGACAGTTGATTTCCATGCCGCCCTTGGTCGGGTCGCTATTGGTCGGATCGACCGTGTTGCGATTACCTGCATGGCGATAGTGCGGAAACTCGATGGGCTGCGCAACTTGCGGACCTAAATCGTCCTCGGTCGTCAGCGTAGGTTGTGAATCATTGACTGCATAACAGCTGACAGCCATAAACAAACCCACCAGCAAGATAGGTAAACGTAAGAAACGATACATCGTGAGAACTCCCCCCAGCAAACAAATGATCGCACGCCGGCTTTTGCCAGCATGAACGAGCCGTTTAATCGGATTATTTTTGGTGCGACGCGCCGCAAAACATATTACGATCTGCTTTTGTTTTTTATTTCCGCAAATCAAGTCACTGCGATCACCGGCGAATGATGTCTGGTTTATTTTTTTATGTCAACCATGTTTCTTGACGTTGTTTGTTGTTTCTAAAAAACTTATTTATATATCGCGGTTTTACATTATTTGCTTATATTACTAAAACGCTCAACTTAATGGATTGCTTATATTAAGTAACTGGTTAAATTACTCGGATTTGCCCCTATGAACGAAAAAAACGCAGTGCTTGATTTTTTTGCCCAACCGGAAAACCTGCCACTCGGGCTATCGGTAGCCGAACAAATGGACGAAATACGCGAGCGTATGAACTCGCAATTTTGGAAAAATTTTAGCCGGCAGATCGATTCACTGCTTACCCGGCATGCACCCGAATGGCAGGCTCACGTCATTGAAGATCGCAACGCTGCTGACATGCTGGTGGGCTTGCAATGCAAATTAGGCGAGCCTCAAACGTTGTGCCTGTTTCCCATGCTGGAGCAGCAATATCTGGGCGGCAGCTGGCGCATATTTTACGGGCTGATGTGGCAGGGCGCCCCTACGATCGGGCAGCTTGCACTGCCTGCTGTCAGCCAACTCAAGCAGGCTCTGAGCGACGCCGGATACAAAAGCAACGAAAACTTCCTTGCCTGGCAATGGACGAACTTCTACCCGCGGCGCAGCAATTTTTTACAGCGTTACGCACAACAGCCGGAAAAGCTGCTGGATGAGGTCGAAACTGTGTTCAGGACGTTACCACTTGATTTGATCGGCCAGGCCAATGCAGCATTGAAAGACGCTCCACCCAGCCAGTCAATTTCACTCGATCAGTTACGCCGAACGCGAGGAAATTAGGTCGGCAGCAGCCCGGCAGAAATACTTCGACTCCGGCAACCCTTTGAAATTAAATTGAAATCCTATATCGGATTATCCTGATCGAAAAACCGATGCTCAAGATCGAATTTCCCGGCCAGGTGTGCGCCCAGCGCCTGCACCCCCAGCCGCTCGGTGGCATGATGTCCGGCCGCAATAAAAGCCACTCCCGTTTCGTTCGACAGATGAAAATTCTGTTCGGAAATTTCACCGGTCAGATAGACATCCGCCCCTTGCGCGATAGCCAACTCAAAATAGCCTTGCGCGCCCCCACTGCACCATGCCACGCTTTTTATGAGACGATCGGACGACCCTATCACCTGCGGCGTACGCTGCAAACTTTCCCCCACCTGCTGCGCGAACTGCGACAGGGTCAGGGGGGCGTTCAACTCGCCTGAACAAACGATGTTTTGCTCACCGAAACGTCCCTGCTCCGCTATTCCCAGCAACTTGCCCAACTGCGCGTTGTTGCCCAGCTCGACATGCGCATCGAGCGGCAAATGATAGGCCAGCAGACTCACATCGTGCCTTAGCAGCTGAGCGATGCGCCGCTTTTTGATGCCGACGATGCAGGCATCCTCATTGCGCCAGAAATAGCCGTGGTGCACGACAATCGCATCCGCACCCCAGCCGATTGCCTCATCCAGCACCTGCTGCGATGCGGTAACTGCCGTGGCGATGCGCCGCACCTCCGCACGCCCCTCCACCTGCACGCCGTTCGGTGCGTAATCCTTGAATAGCGTTGTTTGCAACAGGCTTGCGTTATAATCGCGCAGTTCTATAAGCTTCATTATTTTTCCCGGAAAATTATTAACAACAACGATTCATTCACCATGCGTAAACACTGGCTATTATTCACTCAAACCGTCACCATTGCACTGGCTTTGCTGTTCATCGTTCATACGCTCAAGCCCGAACTGTTGCCCAATGCAGCGCGCAACGGGGTAGTCACCCTGTACGAAAGCGCGGCGCCGGCCGGCTCCCTGCCTCTCACGGGCCTGAGCGTTGCAGCAAAAAAAGCCATGCCATCCGTGGTGAACATCTACACCAGCACCACCATCAAGACGCCCGTCAATCCGTTTATGGACGATCCGCGTTTCCGTTTTTTCTTTGGCGATCAGGACAATACGCCGCAAAAAAGTTCCAGCCTGGGTTCCGGGGTCATCGTCAGCTCCGACGGTTATATCCTGACCAACCACCACGTAGTGGAAGCCGCAGACCAGATTGAAGTAGCCCTTGCCGACGGCCGCAAAGCCCGCGCACACGTGATCGGCTCCGACCCTGAAACCGATCTTGCCGTGATCAAGATCGACCTTCCCGGCAGCATGCCCGCGATCACCTTCGGTCATCCGGAAACCGCGCGTGTGGGGGACATCGTGCTGGCCATCGGCAACCCGTTCGGCGTGGGCCAGACGGTCACCATGGGCATCATCAGCGCGCTCAAACGCGACCATCTGGGCCTCAACACCTTCGAGAACTTCATTCAAACCGATGCCGCCATCAACCCCGGCAACTCCGGCGGCGCGCTGGTGGACACCAACCGCAATCTGGTCTGCATCAACAGCGCGATCTATTCTCCCAATGGCGGTTCGCTGGGCATCGGCTTTGCGATACCTGCGACCACCGTCAAAAAAACCATGGAACAAATCATGCAGTATGGTTCGGTGACGCGCGGCTGGATCGGCGCCGGCATACAGGAACTGACGCCTGACATGACAGAGTCAGCCAAACCGGACAATCCCAAGGGTGTATTGATTACAGAAATAGTGCGCAACAGTCCGGCAGAACAGGCAGGTATGAAGACCGGCGACGTGCTGACCGCTATCGACGATAAAACCATCAATGACTGGAACGCCATGCTGGATACGGTAGCGAACCTGCCCCCGGGCAAGGTTGTCGCCGTCAGCCTGATGCGTAACGGCAGCGGAATTTCCCTGCATGTGAAGATAGGCAAACGCCCGAAGCCCAGAGAGCAATAGACTTGCAACCGTCATTCCCGTCCCCGACTACCCCATACGGGGACAGGCTGTGGCGGGAAAACGAACGCAGTAAGTTTCACGTTAAAACGAGCGCAGTGAATTTCACTAAAACGAACGTGGCGAGTTTCGAGAAACGGCCATCCGGTTGATTGAATAAAGCTCGCATGGCGAGACAAAATCCCGGTTTTGTCAGCCTCGCGGTTGTTAGGGAACCGCTGATTTAATCCGTTCGTGGTTAAGTAATGACTTAGCGCAGGTTTATCGCGCTTAGCTCATTACTTAGTTGTTTCACCAGAGCCTGATATAACTTCTAGCCATTCGACTGATGGAGCAACTAAGTATTGGACTAAGACGCAAGAAAACTGCGTCTAAGCCACTACTTATAAGCTGCCAAGTGGGGTTCGCAGGGATGGGCGGTTTCTTGCCCAACTCGCAAAAGACGCCAGCTAAGTCGCTGGTTATGTCGAACCATGATCGGATTAAATACATAATAATCAATATGTTATGCTACACCATTCGACAAGCTCAGGGCGAACGGGTGATCTATTCAGTGTTTCCTTAGATTGCTGGATTCCCGTCTGCGCGGGAATGAAGCATCCCGGTTAGTGGTTCTGATGTCGCCCCATTCACAATACGAACATCGCGCTGCGGAAATGGAATCTCGATTCCTGCGCGTTGAAACTCACGCCAGATTGCCAGATTGATTTCCGTGCGCAATGACGCCTGAGATAATTCCGGATCATTTATCCATACCGACAGTTCCAGCGCGATACCGTTGTCGGCAAATTCGAGCAGATTGACCCCAGGCGGCGGATCGCTGAGTACGCGGTTATGCGCAATGGCCGCATCCAGCATGATCTTCATCGCCGCATCCAGCGGGCTGCTGTAAGCAATCTGCAGGCCGAGCTTGATGCTGACGTTGCGATCGGTAAAAGAGTGATTTACCAGGGTCGAGGTAATGGCCGTCTCGTTCGGAATCAGCGCCTCCGCCCCGTCCTGTCCTTTTAACACCATATAACGTCCGGTCAGGCGAGTTACCGTACCGTATTTGTTATCCAGTGTGATGAGATCGCCCAACCGTATGGACTTGTCCAGCAACAGGATGAACCCGCAAATGTAATTGCTGGCGATGCGCTGCAAGCCGAAGCCCACGCCCACGCCCAGCGCGCCACCGAATACGGAAAGCACCCGGATATCTATACCGACCAGTGACAAGGCCACCAATACCGAGATGACCACCAGCGCACCCCGGACAACCTTGGTCAGCAACACGCGCGAACTGGTATCCATTTCCTCCATACGCATGATGCGCACTTCCAGGAACCGCCCCAGCCAAAGTGCTGCCAGCACAGTTACGGCAATCGAAATCAGGCCTTGCAGGATGACCAGAAGTGAAACGGGCTGATGCCCAAAATTGAAGCTCAGCTCAGCCATGCCCGCCAGCACCGGATTAAGCAGGCCCGTGACATGAAGGGCGACCACGATCCAGGCCAGCCCGGCAATACTCAGCTCCCAGGATTTCAGTTTGGAAGAACTCGGAAATACCTTGTGCAACACGTAAACCAGCAGGCGTATGACCACCAGCGACAATAGCAGCGGGATCGCCAGTTTGAGCAGACTGACGGCTATGCCAAAATGTTCGAATACGATGCGCGCCAGCAACACGCCCAGCAACGTAATAACAGGGAAGGTGATGCGTTTTAAACTTTTGACCGCCACGTGCTGAAGCGTATGCGTGCCAATCAGTTTCTTCTGGATGCGGGTATCAAGCCACCATGCCGAGAGCATAACCAGCGCGATTACACCGGCCTGCCAGAAAAGGCTGGAAGCCTCGGCGTGCACGATGAAATCCTTCAGCAGATTGGGTGCTTCCGAGATGCCGGACATTTCTAGTTACTGTTCTCTATCAGAGATTTTTCGACTGGCTTAGTCCAGCTTGCCACCAGAATTCCCGCCTCATACAGCAGCCACAGCGGCACCGCCAGCATCAGTTGCGACACCACATCCGGCGGGGTAAAAATCGCACCGACCACAAAGGAGGCAACCACGATGTACGGGCGAATTTCGCGCAATTTAGCGACACTGACCACCCCCATGCGCACCAGCAGCACGACGGCGACCGGCACCTGGAAGGTGACGCCAAACGCCATGAACATGGTCAACACGAAGCTCAGATACTTATCGATGTCGGTCATCACCGCCACACCGGCAGGGGCTGAGGCGGTAATAAATCCGAACACCACCGGAAATACCACGAAGTAGGCGAAAGCCATGCCGCAAAAAAACAGCAGGGTGCTGGCAAAGATCAACGGCACGACCAGCCGCTTTTCATGAGTGTACAGACCGGGCGCAACAAAACGCCATATCTGGTACAAAATGAAAGGCAGCGCGATCAGGAAAGCCGCCATCAGCGCCACCTTGAGGGGCACAAAGAACGGCGTGGTGACATCGGTCGCAATCATCTGTCCGCCTTTGGGCAACTTGGCCAGCAGCGGTTGCGCCAGCAGTGCGTAAAGTCTGGATGAAAAGGGGAACAGGCAGATGAAAGCCAGCAGCAGGACGATGATCGCGCGCACCAGGCGTTTGCGCAACTCGATCAAATGGGCAATAAAGCTTTCGCTGGTGCTCATCAGGATTTCACCGTTGATGCTTGGTCTACGCCTGTTTGGCTCGCTGATAGCTCAACAGCGGGCGCAGGCTGCGCGAACAAATCCGCCTGCACCGCATCCGGTGCCGGCTCAATAATCGCGCGGTTGATCTGTTGCATCCGTTGGCTCGCCGAATTCGCAGCGATGCTGCGGACAGCGCCAGGATTTCCGGCAGGGCGTATGTCTTGCGACAGATGTTCTGCAACCTGTTTTTCCACAGACTCCAGCGTATGGCTCTCTGCATCGCCCAAACCGGGCGTATTGGCAACCGGCTCGACGGATTGTTGTATATCCTGCACCTGCTCAATTATCGCGCGATTGATCTGTTGCATCTGTTGGCTCGCCGTTTGCGCGGTTTGCTGTACAGACTCCTGCAAGCTGGACGCCTCAGCCTGAATCTTTTGCTGCAACTGGCGATACTCCTCGATTGCCAT
>JAJXTL010000134.1 GCA_021783855.1 Pseudomonadota bacterium | reverse complement strand
CAACTCAGCCTGCTCTTCATTGGTCAGCATAATTTTGGCAGCAACTCGCATTTTATTCTCCATTTCGCACGCACTGAGCGTTGGAGAGATATTGTCATTATAAGTTCCATCAAGAATGCAACACTACACTAGGTGGCGCATGGTCAGTTGCCCCGGTCGGCAAATATGGCAATTACAGCCTTACACCGACAGGTTGGGTTCTTAATGCCAACATCACCAGGACAGTACTCAACAATAACGACGGAACGTTGACGCTTACCGATCCATCCAGAGGGACACTTACTGTTACCGTGCAGGAAAATGTGCTGGATGGCACGCCCATACCGGGTGCGCTCGTTGCGACAAACTATCCTGCAGGCTCTCGCAGCTATACAGGACTCGGCGGGGTAACGTCCATAGACGGCTACGGGCTCTGGAACTATAACGGCGCGAACAGCAGTGCCGCGAACCACATTTGGGGCGTAACCGACCTGACTGGCGCGACAATGGCCTCCGTGCCGACTGCCGACACAGCGTTCTGCGCAAATGGCTTTGTCTTTACACCGATTGCGGGTGCTGCAGCGGGAGCCGACAACTACAACATGTACGGCACCATGGGCGGATGCACGTCAGCCAGTATCGCCGCTGCAACGGGTCCAGTTGCACCAGGCAGCCTTACCATGATACAACCCATGGGAACGATCATGCTGAGCACCAAGACAACCGGCAATGCGGTTGTGCCCAGCGTGGGAATTGCCACGGTTAGCGCGGCAGCTATCACCGCAGCAGGTGCTAATGGCGCACTTCTGGCTCAAGCCAACAACTGCATCATCGGCGTAGTCGGCGGCGTAGCTGAGGTTGGCTGTCCCGGCCCTTATAACCACGCCGGTTTCACTCCTGCAGGCACGCCGATTCCCAACGCAATCAACAGCAGCAACAAGATTGCAGTGGATGCGGAACTGATTGCAAACGGCTATATCGCGCTCCCTTAAGTCGCAAACGACCAGGCAGTTTCTGCAATTGCCTGATCACAACACTCAACCCCTCCCGCTGTTTCGGAGGGGTTTTTATTTATGTTAGGAAAAGCAGAGCGGCTGCAAAGTCACTACGCATGCGCCTGTCTGCCGACAGGCAGGCGGGAATGACACTGTGCTGATGAACTATTCCGGTTCATAAAAACGGATCAGGTTCCGCCCGTCTTCCTTGGCCTGATACATTGCCGTATCGGCCCATTTGAGAATATCGTCTGCATCCCCCTGATGATCGACAAACATGACCACCCCGATACTGGCAGAACAGTGATGGCTGACGGTAGTATCCGGCCCGCCCTCGTGACCGATAACAAGCTGGTACGGCGCAGACAAACTGGTGTGAATTTTTTCTGACATGATATGCGCCTGGGCAGTCGACTTAGGCTTATCCGCAACCAACTCACTGAGCATCACCACAAATTCATCGCCACCAAAACGCGCCACGGTATCCGTCTCACGCACGCAACTTTTCAATCGTTTTGCTACCTCTATCAACAGTAAATCGCCCACCGCATGCCCGTGCGTATCATTGAGCGGCTTGAAATTATCCAGATCGATGAACATCAATGCGCAATAAATTTTATGGCGTTTGCTGGCGGACATGGCCTGACGCAAGCGCTCATCCAGCAGGCGCCGGTTAGGCAGCTTGGTCAACGGATCATAAAAAGCCAGATGTCGAATCTGATCTTCCATTTCCTTGCGTTCGGAAATGTCATAAAACCAACCCATCACGGCAGGCTCATGCTGATATTCCAACAGCAGGTAGGAAGCCAGCACCCATTTTTTTTCCGTATGATCGCTGCTGACACTGAGTTCAAGCAATTTATTGCTGACAATTTCACCCCTGCCGAGTTGCTCGTTCACATCGTCGTAATCATGAGGTTTGGCATAATATTGTTTCGGGTCTGTACCGATCACCTTATCGGGTGCTGCGGCGATCAGTTCGGCATAGCGTTGATTTGCGAACACCACCTGACCGGTTGCCTTATTCGCAATACACGCCGCGATAGGACTGTTTTCCAGCATAAAGCGAAAGCGGTTTTCACCTTCTTTTAAAGCCTCTTCGGCACGCTTGCGTTCGGTAATGTCACGGGCGGCGCCAAATACCCCCTGCAGCCGCCTGTCTCTGTCGTAGAGCGTAGCCCCGTTATAGGATACGACCGTTTCCCTCCCGTCGCGTGCGCGTGCGGTGAGTTCGTAGTTGGTGACTTTGCGCTCTCTCAGCACCAGATTGATGCCGGCCTCGGCGCGCTCAGGATCGGTGAAGTTATTTTTGAAAGGGGCGCCGATCAGTTCATCGCGCGTGCAACCGGTGAGCAACTCCATCTGCTTGTTAACGTCGGTGATGATACCGGATGAATCGGAAGTCATCAGCGCATCGATATTCGACTCAAACAGGGAGCGCGTGTAAAACTGATAGTCGCGCAGCCGCTGCCCGAGCTGTTTCTGCTCCGTCTCGATCAGCTTGCGCGCCGTGTTGTCTGTGCCTATCAACAGGTAGCCGATGATGGCATTTTGAGCATCCCGCAGCGCCGTCACCGACACCACCGCCGGGAGGCGACTGCCGTCACGGCAGATATAGGTCAACTCGTAGATATCCTCAATGCCGCGCGAAGCTTTGAACACCAGCGCCTCGAAACCCGGCGCAATCGGCGTGCCCAGCTCCGCGCTCAATGTCTTGGCACGTGAAATCACTTCCCTGGGATCTGAAATATCGGCAGGTGTGATCTTGTTCACCACCTCGATGGCCGCATAACCCAGCATGCGTTCCGCACCGACATTGAATATCTGAATGACGCCCTTTGCATCGGTGGCAATGCTGGAAAAATTGGCACTGTTGAAAATCGCTCTCTGCAAGGCCCCCTCCTTGAGCAGCGCTTCTTCTGCCAGTTTGCGGGCGGTGTTGTCGGTGCCGATCAACAGATATCCGATGATGGCATCATGAACATCCCGCAGCGCCGTCACCGACACGACAGCCGGGAAACGGCTGCCATTCTTGCGTATATAGGTCAGCTCGTAGATATCTTCAATGCCGCGCGAAGCTTTGAACACCAGCGCCTCGAAACCCGGCGCAATCGGCGTGCCAAGTTCCGCACTCAGCGCACGGGCGCGCGCAACCACTTCCAGAGGATCGGAAATATCGGCCGGCGTGATCTTGTTGATCACGTCGCCGGCGGCAAAACCCAACATACGCTCCGCACCGACATTGAATATCTGGATGACACCCTTCGCATCGGTAGCGATACTGGAAAAATTGGCGCTGTTGAGTATCGCTTTTTGCAGGGCGCCGGTTTTAAGCAAGGCCTCCTCGCGGCCAATCTCGGCGATGTTTGTATAAGCGGCAGGTTTCAGAAATGCAATTTTTCTTGACATGATTTTTCTTCTGTAAAAATAAGAATACGCCGCAACCGTCAACGGTCAGGGTCGCTGTGACTTTTTCAACAATGTGTTGCGCGCCATTTCCTCAAAACGCTGGCGATCATGCTGCAAGCTGCCGAACCAGAGTGCGTAATGCCGGGTAAATTCCGCACCCAGAAAGAAAATCTGCGCCGAGTAGTACACCCAGAGAAGCAACGCGATCAGCGATCCTGCGGCACCGAAACTGGATGCCACGCCGCTGTTGCCCAGATACAGCCCGATCGCATATTTACCCAGACTGAACAGCCCTGCCGTAAAGGCAGCCCCGATCCAGACATCGCGCCACGACAGCGGTGCGTCAGGCAGTGTCTTGTAGATGACGGCAAACATGCAGGCAATGACGCCGAACGAAATGAATGAGGTGATCGTTGCGAGAAAACCGGCGGCACTGCCAAAAACCCCATAGGCATTGTGTTCCAGCATCACCAGTGTGGCGCTGACGACCAGGGATACCAGCAGCAGGAAAGCCAGCACCAGCACCATGCCGAAAGACAATAGCCGGGTTCTTAGCAGCACGCCCAGAGCCGACAAACGGGGTTTGTCGATACCCCACATCTCATCCAGACTACCCTTGAGCTCGGCGAATACGCTGGTAGCCCCCAGCAGCAGCAAGGCGCTGGCAATCAGTGTCGCGACTCGGCCCGAGCTCGGGTCGCGCGCAGCGGCCAGCAATGCCTGAATGACCTGTGCGCCATTGGGCCCGACCAGACCTTGCACCTGGGCAACGATTTCACCTTGCGCAGCTTCAATACCGAACACGTAGCCGGCAAATGCAATGGCCAGTACCAGGATAGGCGTCATGGAAAACAAGGTATAGAAAGCCAGTGCCGCGCCTTTGCTGGATGCGCGATGATCAATCCAGGAACTCAGTGATTCGATCAGGACGATCTTCAGCCGCGCAAGCCAGGTAACTGGCGTGGCGGGTTCAACGGGTTCTGTCAGACGCACAGTCATCATCTTTAACCCTCTTTACGCAGCCGGACCTGTGACGCGTACGGCAGGACTTTGCTGTGATTGCTGGTGTCATATCGCCTTATTCATCTGATTAATTCGTCTATCGCAATACCGCCCCCAAGGCAACATCGGCGCTGCAGCCCGGATCTGCCCTGTAAAAATGCCCCATCTGGCGCACCCGAATGAAGCGCGGCACCTTGTTTAACGCGCCCACCAGATTTGCTATCAGTTTCGATTGCCATCAAACGATACCAATGCCCTGCCTGACTGTAATGCTCGGTCTCGTCACGACAGATGTAGCTGACGGCGTCCATTTAATGACATATTTTTAAACTTCTGCACGCGCAATTCGAATAATTTCCCGGGCGATATTTTCCGGTGAAAGGATAAAGTCGATGCACCCGCTTTCAATTGCGCTCTCGGGCATGTCAGGCTGTTTCGCTGTACTAAGCTGCTGCGCGATGGTAATGCCGCCCACTTGTTGGATGCCACACAGCGCGGCTGCCCCGTCACCATCGAAGCCCGAGACAATAACGGCTATCAGTTTGCCGTCCCAGTTACTGCTCAGTGAGCGCAGAAAAACCGTGATGACATCCGGCCAGCCCCGAGGCTTTGAAATCGGCTCCAGACGAAATTCTCCGTCAAGGACATGTAAATCCCGATTTTCAGGAATGATAAACACATAGTCAGGTTCGATGACCAGACTATCCGTAATCAGTTCAACCGGCATGGTTGTAAAGCGCGGAAGAACCTCATGGAGGAGCGTGGGTGTTTTTGTGATGTGATTCACGATGACAATAGCCACCCCCATATCGCTTGGCAGGTTCTCCAACAGGCGAATATAGGCGTCAAGGCCGCCGGCCGAACCACCGACACAAACGATGGGGAAATTTTTCATCGATGAATCCGCTTTAAGAGACATTTTATTCGCCTTTCACATTCCCAATCAGGCTGGTATTTGCTGCTGTTTTCAAGCGGCGTGTCACTGATGAAGACCGCCTTGCGCGGTCATTCATCATCGCCGCATCAGGGATTCTTGTGGGCATCCTTGATGACTTCCTTTGCATCACCATAGGCTTTTTCGGCTTTGCCGGATATCTGTTTGCCCAGTCCACGGGCTTGCTGCTCTTTGCTGCCAACCAGCTTACCCGTCTCTTCCTGCACCTTACCTGCGACGTCCTTGACAACCCCTTTGACTTGATTTTTGTTCATTTCAAACTCCTTCTTCAAATTAACAGGTTCTCCCTGCGGAATGTGAAGACTGAACTTCATTTGGCAGCGGTTCTGTGCGGTAACGAACGTATCGATCAAAACTGCCCGATCTCTATAGCCAAACTATGTTGCCCAGCGAACAGAACTTACAATGAAGTCGGTATATGGTGGCACTTCGTCAACTTCGGAGTGAATGACGAATAACTTTTCAGGAGACTTTCATGACTCAAAATACTAAAAATCAATATCAGAAACCGGTACAGACTCATCCCTATCCACCGGAAGATATTAACAAGCAAAAACAGCAAGCTGAAGAAAAAGAAGTTGCTGGCAGGCACAAGAATAACGGTCAAAAAGATCACAAAGGATCCCGTTAAATCGTTCTTCTGCAATCGTACACGGCGGCCTGTCTCGCCGCGGGGAGAAGCGCGCCAGGCGGTGCGCCTCCCGTTGCCAAGACGATGACCGCCAGGACCAGGAATTAGCGGGCACGCGACACCATGATTCGCCGAAAAAATGAATTTCTGAAACTTCCCGTTAATATCGCAGCATTATTTTGTATGGCAACGAACACCAATCCGTTGCAGCCGCGCCCGCAAATATGCAATTTCATCCAGCAGATCCAATGCCAGTGCGACCCCGGCCGGATTAATCTCCAAATCACGCGCGAACGACAAGGCAAGTCGCGTGCGGCGCAGCGACTGCCCGGTAAACTGCCAATCCTGTGGCAACTCACCAATGGGCGCCAGCACCCCCTCAAAAACCCACGCAATGATGTAATCCTCGGATGCGCTGCTGGCTTGAGATAATTCCATCAGCGTCAGATAGCTCTCCTCTTCGACGACCGATCCAATTACCAATTCTGCATTATCAAAGCTCATGACGGACTGCCTTTCATGTGTGGGCGGGGATTAAAATTGAATACACTGGACAGGTTCCGGTAAGCCTGTTTTTCGCTGTCGGTCACAGCAGGTGGCAGCACGATTGCCAATACAGCGTATAAATCACCGGGTGAGTTGCCGGGAATTCCTTTGCCCTTCAGGCGCAACTGACGACCGGCCGCCGAACCAGCGGGGACACTGATTTGCACCGATCCTGCAGGAGTCGGTATGGTCAGCGAACAGCCAAGTACGGCTTCCCAGGGCGCTAGCGGCAAATCAAGAAAAACATCACGGCCATCGACGCGAAATTGCGCGTGAGGGTTGAAAGCTATCTCCAGGTACAAGTCGCCTGCGGGCCCATTCCCGATACCCGGCTCACCCTGCCCTGTCAGGCGCAAATGCTGTCCTGCACGTATGCCGCGTGGTATACGCACATCCAGCGTGCGCTCCCGCATAATGACATGCCCTTCATCATCCGCCACGGGCACGTGCAGCGTAATGCTGCGCTGGGCGCCGTGGTAGGCGTCTTCCAGATCGATCAGCGCCTTTGCGTGATGATCTTTGCCCCTTGCGTGCGTGTCGCGACGCTGTGTTCTGCCTGATTGTCTCCCGAACAGCGACTCAAAAAAGTCGCTGTGATCCATACCATCCGCTGCGCCAAAATCGCGTCCGCTAAACTCAAAACCGGCATCCCAGCCGGGTGCAGGCTGAAAATCCTGCCCTGCATGAGCGCCGCTGCCTACCTGATCGTAGGCAGCGCGCTTCTCGGGATGCTTCAACACGGCGTAAGCCTCGCCGAGCTCTTTAAAGCGCGTTTCCGCATCAGCATCCCGGCTTACGTCAGGATGATATTTGCGCGCCAGTTTGCGGTAAGCTCGCTTGATTTCATCCTGCGTCGCACTGCGCGGCACACCGATGGTTTCGTAGTAATCCTTGAATTTCATGGCGATAAATAGGTCCGTTCATATCCGGGAAATTTCATCTGGTGCAAAAGTCAAAAGCAGAAAACAAATTCAACGCATGAACCGATAGAACGTTACCCCAGTATGTCTTTGCAGTATGTACGGCAGCGCACAGAGCATGCGGGCTCAAGCCGCCAACAGACGAGCAATGGGATCTTTGCATGACGGCAGGCATTCTGAGCGCACTGTGCGCGGCAGCTTCAGATAGCGGCGTTTGAAGATCACAATGGCGGAAGGCGCCGTCACGCGCGCTGCGTTGCCAAGTCGGATGCGCACGCCTGTTTTGATTTTAAGTGCATGTAAATAGTCACGCTGAGTATCGCGGAAAAAAAACACCATACCGAGAAAAATGCGACCGTGTAGAACCAGTAAGACACGAGAAAAAGCAGCAAGGCGAGAAACCCAAACGTGTTGATCATTCTGTGGCTGGAAAAAAAACCACTGACACAGGTTGCCGCAATATAAAGCAGCAACACCATTGGTTTGTGAAAATGCGGAAAAACATACAGCACGTGCACCCTGATTTCAGAAGTAATTTGATTCATGACAATAAAGTAGAACAGGTACAGGCCGACACCCCAACCCGTGATCTGAAATGCCAATATCATTTTTTTACGCCAGAGGGTGTAAGAA
>JAJXTL010000133.1 GCA_021783855.1 Pseudomonadota bacterium | reverse complement strand
CCAAGTAGCACATTGCAATGAGGCGTAACAAGGCCGGCATAACGCCGATCACCCACTACGGAATAATTCTGATCCAGCAGCACATCGCAGTCGTGATGACGCGAAGCCAGATCATCAATCACCATCAGTTTCCCGACATGCGGGCGCAGCCGCATTTCCCAATCCATATCGAGCCCGTAGTGATCCACCACCAGCCAGTCGGGTTTATCGATATTGAACGCCCTAATGGCCTGTTCGGCATCTTCTGCCTGTGTAACGCCCAGACAAGCGACGTAGTCTTCAACAGACGTTGTCTCATTTATCACCGGAGCCGGTAGTACAGTAACCGGCATGGACTTTTGCTGTAACAGGACAATCAGGTTGCCAACATGTTCGCGGCAGATGAAGTGTATCTGTACGCCACGTTCGCGCAGAGTTTCTGCCAATGTCAGGCAACGCATGAGGTGCCCCCCCCCCATGCGAGCCGATGCATCAACGCGAAAAACGACCCTCATACGAACTTGCGCCCCAACAGGAATGCCTCCGCTGCATTCACACCGACGGTAGCTCCACGCCAATGCGCCAGATGCTCGACACCCTGACGCGAACGCGGATGCGGCCAGTCATGCAGCTCATCAGCATAGGCATTCAGTGCGGCAATTTTCCGTGCAAGCGCACCGGAAACATCCACAAACCAGTTGGGTGTAAAGGCAGGTGCGCTGCCAGGCAGTTGCCATTCGGTGCTAGAGGGGACCTCAAAACAGAGCAGGGTTTTGACCGGATGACCGCGCTGCGGACGGCAAGCCGTAACTACAGCTTCATGAGTACGCCGATGATCAATATTGACATCCCCTGCATGGTGTGTGAAAACCGTGTCGGGCTGATGCTTGGCAATGAGCGCTTCAACGGGTTTGATGATATCTAGCAGTGCAATGCTGTCCATGCGGTTATCTGGAAACTCACCGAAAGAAATCGATTGCACACCAAGAATGTCGCCCGCTTTTCGGGCGGCAGCCCGGCGGTCAAGAAGTTCTGCCTGTTGAGCGCTCGCCTCTCCGGTGCGCGAAAACACGCCGTCTGCCAGAAAAGCGACATGAATGCTTGCGCCTTCATCAGCCAGTCTGGCGAGGGTGCCGCCGCATCCTAATACTTCGTCGTCCGGATGGGCTGCGAAAACAAGTACGGATTTCATTTTTTTTCCATTAAAAACCAGGTCATGTCATCATCGGGGAAAGCCGAATCCCTGTGGTAGACGAAACCGTAGTCAACCAGTTTCAGATCAGGATATCTGTCCATCATTTCGCCCGCAAAGTCTCTTTTGAACAAGCGATTTTCATGACCACGATATGAAATGGAAACAGGTGACGAGTTGTAATATTCTCCCATCAGAATAAAATGGTTAGAAACTTGATATAGCTTTTCGTAAACGACCGAAAGCATCTCCGGATTGATGTGTATCAACACGCCTTTGATCAACGATAAGTCGACCTTATCGGATACCTGATACTCTAGAATAGAGCTTTCAAACACATTATTTTTACCAATCAAATTCGCAAGGATTTTCGCAGCATCCGGATTGATTTCAACAGCCTGCAGATTAATCCCTGGATAAAGAAGCTGGAGCGCCTTCAGGTTCATCCCTATGTTCGCCCCAAACTCTAGACAGGATGTAATTCGCCCCGCCTGTTTGAGCGCTCTTGATAAGTTATTGAGATTAGATGCCAACATTTGTGTGCCATCGTTTCTAGCAATATACTCCGAGCCAAACTCACCGGCCCAGAATTCTTCCTGGGGCGTTGCATAATTATGTGGTGCAGTCATAGTTCAGGTTCTTTCAATTGATTAAACATGAGTTCAGCCCTCTTCCAGTCATCCTGAGTGTCAATATCCTGCACTCGCCACCTTGGAATCATCACAGGTGCAGAATGCTTATCAAAAATACGCTTATTTTCCAGCCATGCTGACGGTTGTCCCCAATAAAACTGGCCGGCATCGTGCAGTGCGACCGGTAAATCCTGCGAGCGAATCTCGAAATATTCCGGAAAAAACATCTCCAGCCCCCCCTCATCAGTCTGCTTGAAGGAACGAAAAATTGGCGAAGAAAAGTCGGTCACGCTAAATGCATAGGACCAGTCACCCGACTGTAATACTAATAAACCTTTTTTTAGATCATCCGCCTGCACAAAAGGCGCAGTAGCATAAATACAGCAAACCTCCTCCACATCAAAGCCTTGATCCAATGCCCACCTTGTCGCGTGAGCAATGACCTCTGTGGTCCCGGCATAGTCATTCGATAATTCAGTCGGCCGCAAGAACGGCACCTGTGCACCGAACTGCCTGGCAATACCGGCAATCTCGGTATCATCCGTCGACACCATGACATAATCGAATAAGCCGGATGCCTGTGCTGCTCTGATCGACCATGAGATCATCGGCATGCCGCAGAAATCCACAATATTTTTGCGAGGAATGCGTTTGCTTCCACCGCGCGCGGGGATCACGGCAATTCTCATATACCCAAGGCCTCTCTTAATTCAATGACTACCCGATCCTGCTGCGCCTCAGTCAATCCGGGATAAATCGGCAGGCTGATTGTCTCTTTGAAATACTGTTCGGCTTCAGGACAATAGCACTGGACAAAGCCCAATCTCTCAAAGTACGGCTGACGATAAACAGGAATGTAATGCAAGTTTACAAGAATACCTGCCGCGCGCAACGCATCAAACACTTCCCGTTGAGTCCTGTTAATCTCGGTCAGTTTAAGCCGGATCAAATACAGATGAAAACTTGAATAGCTGTCTTTATGCTGCCAGGGAATAATCACCGGCAGATCAGACAAAAAAAGATCATACCGTTTTGCAATATCGTGCCGTCTGACAACAAACTCATCCAGCTGCCGCATCTGGCTCAAGCCTAACGCTGCATGGATATCAGTCATGCGGTAATTGAATCCCAAGTCTATCTGCTGATAATTCCAGATTTCGTCAATCGGTCTGGGTTGCATATCTGAAGCATCACTCGTAATACCGTGGCTGCGCAACAATTTCATGCGTTTAGCCAGATGGCTGTCATTGGTCAGAGCCATACCACCTTCGCCAGCCGTGATGATTTTGACCGGGTGAAAACTGAATATAGTGATATCGCTGTGGCGGCAGTTACCAATGGGTTCGCCTTTATACCGTGCACCAATGGCATGCGAGGCATCCTCAATGATTTTGAAACCATACTGCTGGCTAAGCGCATGAATGCCCGCCATATCACCAGGTTGCCCGCTCATATGAACAGGAATCACAACCTTGGGAAGTTTACCTGTCAGCTCCGCTTCTGCCAGTTTCTCTGCCAGGCGTTGTACACTTATGTTGTAAGTCCGCGGATCAATATCAACAAAATCCACCTGTGCGCCGCAATAAAGTGCGCAATTTGCGCTCGCTACAAACGTGATCGGCGCGGTCCATACCCAATCGCCCGCGACCACACCCAGCGCCAAACAGGCAATGTGTAGTGCGCTGGTAGCACTGTTAACCGCAATCGCATGCTGCGCACCACAATAATCAGCAAGGTGCTTTTCAAAAGCGGGCACTACTGGACCTTGCGTCAGATAATCCGAGCGCAGTACATCCACAACCGCTTGAATATCGGCTTCGGATATATCCTGACGACCGTAAGGAATAATTGCCATCACACGCTATGCGCCGGATCTATTTCTTTTTGAATCAAACTGCGCAACTGCACTACGGTCAGAAAATCCGTGTTGCTGCCACTGTTATAGCAAAAACCCGGCTCTACCGGCGCCGCATTCATTTTCTTGCAATACTCATCGCGAGAAAACCTCGCGCCCACTGGCAATATCGCATAATATTTTCCGAGATCCACCGTGTTCATACTGTCGCTGGCGGTAATCATTTCTTCATGGATCTTTTCACCCGGACGGATGCCAACAACCAACTGTTCACACTCGGGAGCAACCGCCTCCGCCACATCGGTAATACGGTATGAAGGTATTTTAGGCACTAAAACCTCGCCACCCCAGGCATTTTCAAGCGACCACAACACCATATCAACACCCTCCTGCAGGCTGATGTTGAAACGGGTCATTCCTGGATCGGTAATCGGCAGCACCCCGCCAGCTCTTTTTTCAAGAAAAAACGGGATCACGGAACCCCGGCTGCACATTACATTTCCATACCGCACCACACTGAAACGCAAGTCACGTGAACCTGTAATATTATTGGCTGCCACAAACAACTTGTCAGAACACAGCTTGGTTGCACCGTACAGATTGACGGGCGCTGCAGCCTTGTCCGTAGACAAGGCAACCACGCGCTGCACACCTGCATCCAGACAAGCTTCGATCAGGTTTTGCGCGCCCATCACATTGGTTTTTATGCATTCGAATGGATTGTATTCGGCTGCTGGAACCTGCTTCAGGGCTGCTGCATGAATGACGATGTCTATGCCTTCCAGGGCGCGCCTAAGACGTGATTCGTCGCGAATGTCACCGATAAAATAACGGATCGCTCTATACTGTTTTTCAGGAAACTGCTGCGACATCTCGAATTGCTTCAACTCATCCCGCGAAAACACAACCAGGCGTCTGATCGCTGGGTAACGCTGCAACACGGTATTAACAAAAGCTTTACCGAATGAACCGGTTCCACCTGTGATGAGAATAGATTTGTCTGTCAGCATTTTCCGGTCTCGAAGATGTATTAACGTCAGTTGTTGAAAACAGGCATATTAAACAAACTTGTCACATATTACATCTGAATGTTCAAACTTAAGGAGTCGCCGATTTATTCGTCTTTCCCACAAATAAGCGGCGACTTGGCAATCGTTCTTTGATTGCTTAGTCAACACTTAGTTGTTCAAGCAGAGAAACCTATACCTGCATGTTCATGATGTCGTTATAGGCCTGAACAACCTTGCTGCGCACCTGAACGGCAGTCTGAAAATTGATGCTGGCTTTTTGCACGGCGATCATGGTATCGCTGAGACTGGCCCTTTCATCTCCCATCACGAATGCCTTCTGCATGGCTTCTGAGGTTGCCTGGGATTGCGCCACGCCGTCAAGCGCATTCTTTAACACCGACGAAAAACCAGTCTGGGCAGGCTGCGCTGCATTCGCTACCGACGGCGTGGAAAGGCCGGCCGCCGCCGCTGCCACGCGCATTTGCGCCAACAATCCATCCATTGCCGATATGTTGTTCATGCAAATCTCCTTGATTAGTAGCCAGACCCTAGTCGTTAGTTCTCAGTTAAAACTTCAAGCAACTAGCGACTTAATGACCGATGAACGCTAGCACAGTGCACATACAATAATCAAAGCCACCCACAACGCATCAGAAGAACAAGCGCGGGATTTTCCCCTTATTCTTCCTTTCAAAAATCCGCGTACCGAGGATAATGTCATTGTCATCGCACAGCATCAATCAAGATCATGGCCGAACAACAAATGAGCGCGGCACCCACAGTACTTGGCAATCTCGAGCGCTTGACCCTGCAGCAGAAGATGGGGCTGGGCATAGGCGCGGCTGCGCTGGTTGCACTGCTGGTCGGCGCCTGGATATGGGGGCAGACCCCGGACTACCGCGTTCTGTACAGCAATCTGTCCGATCGGGATGGCGGCGCGATCATCGAATCCCTGCAGCAACTGAATATTCCCTACAAATTCGCCGAGGGCGGCGGCGCGCTGATGGTCCCCTCCAACGAAGTCCATGAAGCGCGCCTGAAACTGGCAAGCCAGGGCCTGCCCAAGGGCGGCACGGTGGGTTTCGAGCTGATGGAAAACCAGAAATTCGGCATCACGCAATTTGCCGAGCAGGTCAACTACCAGCGCGCGCTGGAAGGCGAACTTGCGCGCTCGGTGCAAACCATAGGCGCCGTCGCCTCGGCACGCATCCATCTGGCCATTCCCAAACCCAGCGTCTTCATCAAGGAGCAGCAAAAACCCAGCGCCTCTGTCGTGCTCACGCTGCGCGGCGGAAGGCTGCTCGATTCGGGGCAGGTTTCCGCGATCGTGCACCTGATCTCGAGCAGCGTGCCCGATCTGGAAGCAAAAAATGTTACCGTCGTCGATCAGGACGGGACATTGCTGAGTGCCGGCCAGGATGACAATGGCACAGGCATGGATGCAAAGCAGATCGAATATGTCAAACAGGTTGAACAAGGCTATATCAAGCGCATCGAAAATATCCTGGCTCCGCTCTATGGCGCGGAAAATGTGCGCGCACAGGTGACGGCGAACATCGATTTTGCGCGCGTCGAACAAACGGCGGAAGTCTACAATCCCAATCCCACCCCGAAGGAATCCAGTATCCGCAGCCAGCAGAGCAGCGAGACGCTGAACGGCTCCGGCCTCAGTGCAAGCGGCGTGCCCGGTGCGCTTTCCAATCAGCCCCCTGTTCCTGCGACCGCACCTATCGTCGCTCCTGCTGCGCAAGGCGGAGCTAACCTTCCTGCCAGCGCACCCAAACTGGACAACCTGCACAAGGAATCCACGGTCAATTATGAATTGAATCGCACGATCAGCCACACCGTGATGCCTGTCGGCATGATCAAACGCCTGTCCGTCGCCGTGGTGGTCAACGACCACAAAACCACCGACCCCAAAGGCAAGGTCAGCTCAAGACCATTGAGTGAAAAGGAAAAATCCCAGATCGACATGCTGGTGAAAGATGCGGTAGGATTCGATGCAAGCCGTGGCGACAGCCTGAACATTGAAAACGCATCCTTCAAGGATTACGGGGGGGCAGCGAAAGAGGTGCCGATATGGCAGCAGACGGACATGATAGAATTGGCCAAGCAGATCGCCAAGTATCTGATCATCACGATCATCATGCTGCTCGTGATATTCAAGGTCATCAAACCCGCATTGCGCCCACTGCAGGCATTCAAGTTCGATGAGCATGAAAGTCATCAACCGCTGGCTGCCGCAGAACATGCCGGAGAGGAGCAAGTCATGCCCACCCCTGTGCCTTATGAACACAACCTCAACCTTGCAAAGCAGATTGCGCAACAGGAACCCAAGATCGTGGCCAGCGTCATCAAGGAATGGGTGAACGGCAATGAATGAGGGCATCCAAAACAGCGCCATCTTCCTGATGTCTCTGGGTGAAAACGAGGCTGCAGAGGTGCTTAAATACCTGGAACCCAAGGAAGTCCAGAAGATCAGTTCGGCGATGGTGACATTGAGCAATCTGACGCGTGAACAGATTGCCCAGGTGTTTCACGACTTTCTGGTCACGGCATCAACCAAGACCACGATAGGACTGGACTCCAACGACTACATACGCAACATGCTCACCAAGGCGCTGGGTGATGACAAGGCCGCCGGCCTGATCGACCGCATCATGCACAACAGCGACACCAGCGGGATCGAAAGCCTGAAATGGATGGACCCGGGTGCCGTGGCTGAAATGATAGGCAACGAACACCCGCAGATCATCGCGACCATACTGGTGCACCTGGAAGCCGACCAGGCCGCAAGCGTCATGAAGATGTTCACAGAGCGCACCCGCAATGACGTGCTGCTGCGCATTTCCACGCTGGATGGCGTGCAGCCCGTCGCCCTGCGCGAACTGAACGATGTGTTGAGCAAGCTGATGAGCGGCGGACAGACGGGCAAGAAGACCCTCAAGGGAGGTGTTGCCACCGCCGCAGAAATCCTCAACTTCATGGGGGGCGCGATGGAAGCCGAGATGATGGAAAAAGTGCGCAGCTTCGACCCGGATCTCGCGCAAAAAATCGAAGACAAGATGTTCGTCTTCGAGAATATTATGGAGGTTGACGACAGAGGCATACAGCTGATCCTGCGCGAAGTCCAGTCCGAGGCGCTGATCATCGCGCTCAAAGGTTCCAGCGAAGAACTGCGCGAGAAGATTTTCAAGAACATGTCGTCGCGCGCGGCGGAGATGATGCGCGAAGATCTCGAGTCCAAAGGTCCTGTCAAGTTGAGCGAGGTTGAGTCCAACCAGAAGGAGATACTCAAGATCGTAAAACGCCTGTCGGACGATGGTCAGATTGCGCTGGGCGGCAAGGGAGATGAGGATGCTTATGTCTGACGAGATACTCACGACCGGACAGGCCATCCCCAAGGAACAGCTCACTGCCTTTCAGCGCTGGGAGTTGGCATCTTTTGATGCAGAACCCAGGGGCGTTGAATCAATGCCTGCACAACGAGTATCCGCAGCAGACGAG
>JAJXTL010000132.1 GCA_021783855.1 Pseudomonadota bacterium | reverse complement strand
GTTTACGCTGGAGAAGGAAACCATACCCTACTGGAACAAATTTCTTCAGGGATACTACGATGCGTCCGGCATCAGTTCCGACAGTTTCGATCAAGCCGTTCAAGTCAGCGTTGGAGGCGAGACCAGCGTGTCTCAGGATATGCGCGAGAAAGGCATCACGCTGTCCACCTCGGTTGCCACCTCCACTATGTACACCGGTTTTAACTGGCTAGATCCTGTGGTAGGGGGTGTCTGTGAAAACTCTAAGGGCGCTCCCTCACCTCAATCCTCCCCCGGAGGGGGAGGAAGCAAACGAAGTGATTCATCTTGCAATCCTGAGCGCGCCCGTAAACTGCGGCAGGCGATTTCGATTGCGGTGGATTTTGAGGAATTTGTCTCCATCTTCGCAAACGGACGCGGCATTGCCGCGCAATCGCCGATCCCGCCCGGCATTTTCGGCTATCGTGAAGGCCGTGCGGGCATCAATCCTGTGGTGTACGACTGGGTGGACGGTCAGCCCAGGCGCAAACCGATTTCACAGGCGAAGCGGCTGCTTGCGGAAGCGGGTTATCCGGACGGGGTGGATGAAAAAACCCATCAGCCGCTGGTGATCAATCTGGATACCACCGTCAGCGGCGTGGGCAACAAGTCTCGCCTTGACTGGTTGCGCAAGCAGTTCGACAAGATCAACGTGCAACTGGTGGTGCGCAGCACCGACTATAACCGTTTTCAGGATAAGATCCGCCGGGGCGACACGCAGATGTTCTATTACGGCTGGAACGCCGATTATCCCGATCCTGAGAATTTCCTGTTTTTGCTGAACGGCGCGCAGGCCAAGGTAGGCGGCGATGGCGAAAACGCAGCCAATTACAATAATCCGGAATACAACCGTCTGTTTGAAAAAATGAAGAACATGGAAAACAGCCCGGAACGTCAACTCATCATAGACCGGATGCTGGAGATTTTGCACGAGGATAGCCCGTGGCTGTGGGGCTACCATCCCAGGAATTACGTGCTGCAACACGGCTGGTTGCATAACGTGAAGCCGAACGTGATGGCGAACAATAAGCTCAAGTACTGGCGGGTGGATGCCAGACAGCGCGACCTGTTCAGGGCCCGTTGGAATCAGCCGCAGCTTTTGCCGCTGTGGCTGGTGATAATCGCCTTGCTGTCGTTTGGCTTGTGGATGTGGCGTGCATTAAGGCTGCGGGAAGAAGCCCGCAGCCTGTAGCATTTATTTCGCTTCGTCTATCATCAGGATGATTTTTTCCTCTACCTCTTTGGCAACCTGAGTCAGGGCTGCCTCACTGGAGAGCATGGCGAGCATCTGCACCGGGCTGATTGTGCCTATTTTGGTTTTGCCTTTTTCCGTATATACCGATATGCGGCAGGGCAGCGCCATGTTCAGACGCATGTCGCTGGACAGCACTTTTGCAGCCTGTCCCGGATTGCAGACCTCGAACACATTGCAGTTTTCCTCGAAGGCGATGCCCTTGCCGCGCAGTGTGTCGCCGATGTTATGTACATGCAGTACGCCAAAGCTGTGGCGCTTGACGGCGGTATCCAGATCTGCGGACGCCTGTTCGAATGATTTGTCGCTTTCTACTGTGTAATACATGAAATCACCTTTTTAATGAAGTTTGTTTGAGTATGTTACACGTTTGCGTCAATCTGTGAATAGCCGGTGACATTTTCTTCGCGGCATTTTCCTTTACGTCTTCCCGTTTGGCAACACGTGCCCGTACAATAGCGATACTCATGATAGCCTATCTTATCCGCCGCATAGCTTACGCCATTCCGATTCTCATCGGAGTGAATCTGCTCACCTTTGCGCTGTTTTTCGTGGTGAATACGCCCGACGACATGGCGCGCATGCAGCTCGGAATAAAGCGCGTGACACCGGAGGCCATAGCCAAATGGAAGCAGCAGCACGGCTATGACAAGCCGCGGCTGTTCAACAGCGCGGCAAACGGAGCCGATAAAATAACCGATACGATTTTTTGGCAGAAGTCGCTCAGCATGTTTGTGCTGGATTTCGGTTATTCCGATGACGGGCGCAACATTTCCCGGGAAATTGTCACACGCATGGGGCCCAGCCTGGCGATTGCCTTGCCGACTTTTCTGATCGGCCTGTTGATTTACGTCAGTTTTGCGCTGGTGATGACGCTGTTTCGCGCAACAGCGCTGGACACGGCGGGTGTTGCGCTGTGCGTGGTGCTGATGTCGATTTCCGGCCTGTTCTATATCATCGGCGGCCAGTTTCTTATAAGCCGCCTGTGGCATCTGGTGCCGATCTCCGGTTACGCGGGCGGGATGGACAGTATCAAGTTTGTGGTGTTGCCCGTGATCATCGGCGTGATCGGTGGTCTTGGTGCCAGCAGTCGCTGGTATCGCACCATCTTTCTGGAGGAAATAGGCAAGGATTACGTGCGCACTGCTCGCGCCAAGGGTTTGTCAGAGTTGCGGGTGCTGTTCAGCCATGTGCTTAAAAACGCGATGATCCCGATTCTGACCGGAGTGGTGGTGGTGATTCCATTGCTGTTCATGGGCAGCCTGCTCACCGAGTCGTTTTTCGGCATTCCCGGTCTTGGCAGCTACACGATCGATGCGATCAATGCACAGGATTTTTCCGTGGTACGCGCAATGGTATTCTTAGGCTCGCTGCTGTATATCGCGGGTCTGATTTTGACCGATATTTCATACACTGTTGTTGATCCGAGGGTGCGCCTTTCGTGAATTTCATGCCGGTCATTTTGTGGAGCGATGCGCTGGTGTTTTTGCTGCTGGCGGCCAGTGTAGCAGGCGCGTGGTATGTGCGCCGCCACGAACATTTGTTGTTGCCCTGGCGACGAGTGGCCGGCAGCAGCGTGGCGATGGTCTCCCTGCTGGTGTTGTCGCTGTTTCTGCTGGTGGGGCTGCTCGATACCCTGCATTACCGGGTCGTACTGAAGGAGGGCGGGGCGTATTCGCCGGAGGTGTTGAGCGCGTTCGACAAACTGGTCGAGCCATTGCGCCTTAATACCGAAAAGACCTATTCCGCGCCGCTTGCTCTGACCTTGTATGCGAAGGAAAGCACAACCGACTCAGCGGGTCGCGTGGTGCGTGTATATCCCAGGCTGAAATACGGCGGGGCGCAATTATCCGACGTCTCAGAACGCGACACGGATATTCTTAAGCGAGCGTTGATCGGCGCACTGGCAGGGCTGCTGGCAGGCGGTTTGCTGATTGCTGTTGTCCGCTTCGCGGGAATGACAGCCACTAAGGTCGGGCGTTCAATGTTTGTTGCCACGCTTGTAATCGCTGTACTGATTGGTTTGACCATCAGTCTGGCGGGCGCATATCATGTATTGGGCACCGACAAGGTCGGGCAGGATGTGCTGTATTTATCCCTGAAGAGCATACGCACGGGACTCATCATCGGTACGGTGACCACGCTTGTGACGCTGCCGCTGGCCCTGTTTCTGGGCGTCGCGGCGGGTTACTTCAGGGGCTGGGTGGATGACGTGATCCAGTACATCTATACGGTGTTGAGCTCCATCCCCAGTGTGTTGTTGATTGCGGCGGCGGTGCTGATGATGCAGGTGACTATCGATACTCACCCGGGCTGGTTCGACACCGCTGCGTCCCGCGCCGACTTGCGGCTGGTGTTTCTCTGCCTGATCCTTGGCATGACCAGCTGGACGGGTCTTTGCCGATTGCTGCGCGGTGAAACGCTCAAGCTGCGCGAGATGGAATATATTCAGGCGGCGCAATCGTTTGGCGTATCTTCTTTGCGCATCCTGGCGCGCCACATCATCCCTGGCGTGATGCACATCATCCTGATTTCGCTGGTGATGGATTTTTCATCCCTGGTGCTGGCCGAGGCGGTGCTGTCCTACGTGGGGGTCGGCGTAGATCCATCGATGATCAGCTTCGGTACCATGATCAACGGCGCCAGGCTGGAAATGGCGCGCGAACCTATGGTGTGGTGGGCGCTGGCTTCTGCCTTCAGTTTTATGCTCACGCTGGTGCTGGCGGCGAATCTGTTTGCAGATGCGGTGCGCGATGCGTTCGACCCGAGATTGAACCGGACTACGGCTAGCGGTTAACGTTAAACTCGCGTAGCGATTCGTTCGGCCCCTCTCCCTCCGGGAGAGGGTTCGAGTGAGGGAAACGGGCATGGCAAGTTTGCGAGTTGATGCCCACAGGGTTTCATCCCTGCGAGAATCATTTCATAATCAGGGATGGTCACTTCGCCATGCCCGTTAGTCGGATCGGGGTACTCTCCTGCGGGTGGAATCCGGATTTATTATCAGTCTGGTTGCTGTGCAGCACGGCCTTATAGTAAGCTTACCCATTCTTCACTCATGATTAGCCCAACAATGTCGGGAACCGCATTAGTCTTGCATGTCGAACCTGACGCAACTCGCGAGGTTGCAGAGCAACTCTCGCCATACTTGTCAAAAATGCTGCATCGCAGGATTACCGATGCAGCTTCGCTGGTCGCTGCGCTGAGCGAGCAGAAGTGGGACGCCGTATTGTGCGATCAGAGCGATGCTTGCACCCGCTCAGACAGTACTCACATCAATGAAAGCAGCATACCCTATGCATTCCTGGACAGCATGCCCGGCATGGCCTGCCAGATACGACTCGACAAACAAGGCACGCTGCATCTCCCCTACGTCAGCGAAGGCTGTGTTGACCTGCTCGGCATTTCGCCGCTTGCGCTGCAACAGCAATCATTGACGAATTACCTGCATCCCGACGATGTCGACTTCTTTCGTCAGAGTATGCTGCTGTCTGCCGAACACGGCACGCCATGGAACTGGGAAGGACGCATCGTGTTACCCCCGAGAGGCGAAATTAAATGGGTAAACTTGCGTGCGAAGCATCATAAGACCGATTCCGATGAAATTCATTGGCAGGGGTTCGTAGTCAATATCACACAGAACAAACAGGCCGAGATTGAAATCAAACACTCCAGGCAGCGCCTGCGGGAGCTGTCGGCACACATAGAAAGCATCAAGGAAGAGGAACGTACGCGCATCGCGCGGGAAATCCACGATGAAATCGGCGTGCTGCTGACGGCATTGAAAATGGATCTTGCCTGGCTGACTCATCGCCTGCCTGCTGACAACAACGCCTTGCTTGAAAAAACGCAGGGCATGTCCCAGTTGCTGGATACGGCCGGGCGCGCGGCGAATGATCTGGTTCACAGCCTGCGTCCCGGCTCCCTGGACTGTTTTGGCATTGTCGCGACAATTGAAATCGAGGCGCGTGAGTTTACCAAACGCACCGGGATACCCTGTAGAATCGACAAGTCCAATGATCATCTTGATATATCCAACGAACAGTCCATTACGCTGTTCAGAGTCTTCCAGGAAACGTTGAACAACATCATGAAACACGCTGCCGCAACGCATGTGTGTGTGCAGATTTTGAAAGACGAAGCCGCTGCAGGATGTGCCGATCATTGCATTGAGCTTATTGTGTCAGACGATGGTTGCGGATTTGACGATTCGGCACGCAACAAACCGCGCTCATTCGGGTTGCGCGGCATACAGGAGCGCATCGGCCAGCTCGGTGGCAAGGTAAAAATCACCAGCAAACCGGGTAAAGGAACAAAAATCGCTGTGTGCCTGCCGGTCAAGACAGGCGACTAACATCTCATGCGAGGCGAGTCGAACGGAAGTAGGCGTTTTCCTTTTCCATAAAGCAAAACCCCCAGCCTTGCAGTACCGACCAGGCCTCCGGACCGTACCGCTCCGGCTGAACGGGTCGTATCCACTGATTGCCGTTGCGCAGATTTTCATATACGCATTGGTACTTGTCACAAAATGCCGCGATGGTATTTTCCGTTGCGCCCAGTTCCTGAGCAAACTTTCCTTCCCAGGCCAATTGGCGGCTATCCTGATGTCGTATCGGTTTGGAAATACGCGACACATCTGCACCTTGCGTGATTTCCTGAACGCCGATTGCACCAATATCAAGCCAGCCCTTGCCAAAATAAAAAGAGGGGAGGCCCTGCCGGGTATCGTAGAAATAGGCTACATTGTTTTCGCGATTAAATTCCACCACGTGGTGATGTTCGAACTGCATGATGCAGGTGTGCATACCGTGTTTTTCCTCAGGCAGCTTGGCAATCAAACCCTTTGCATGGCTGCGGAATTTGTACAAAGGCAGGTTGCCGGGCACATAGGCATCCCGTCCAAGCGCAAAATACATGCCTGTCAAGTCTGCGCTGTAAAGTTCCCAGAAATTCAGGCGACGCGGATTCGTCTTGTCATCATTGGACAGCAGGTCAAAAAATTCGCCGAGCAATTGGCGTTTGAGCCAGTGCGAGAGCATATTGCGGGCATCAGTGTCACAATGCCAATGGTGCGCCGGCAGCCATGGATTACCCCAGAGTCCGACTGCAAAATCCCTGAGCGTGGCACGCACTTCTCTGACAGCGCAACAGGCATAACGATCAAGCAAGATGTTCAGTCCTGCATCGGCATAGAGCGGATAGTCATTCAAAAGCAGCAACAGGCTATCCAGACGCTCCTTGAATGCAGGATCATCCATATGCTTGGCAGCCAGGATGGGTGCCATGACCAGTTGGCGCATCAGCCAGCATCCGGCATCAAGTTCGAGTCGCACGCGAATCTCGTTGACTACCGACCAGTCGTCCTGCAACACGGCAACAACCAGCGAATGACCGGGGTGTTCGTCCAGCAGGTCAGGGTATTTCGTCAACGTCAGGAGCCAGTCAGGGGTAAATTCATTCATCACGAACGAATCCAGTTGGGCGGCTAAAAAACGTCTCAACTTCTCCCGATTGTCGGCGCCTGCCGAACTGACGGTATCGGCGACATAAGAAAAGTAACTGGCAAGCAGCGCCCGATAAAGCTTGCGAAAGCTGCGCTGCCGGTACTTGTAGTGTTCCACATATTCGAGTAATTTCTCGAAAGCCTCACGACTTTCGATCAAAATTTCGCCATCCACACTCTGGGTGCAGCCGTAGCAGACCAGCCGTATCTGCCGCAGCCCGACGAGACTTCTGTTCTGCCGGTATGCCATGAGTGCCTGTTCTATGGTGGCTGCGGGAGCATTCTCAAGTCGGGATTTGCCGCGCACCCATTCTTGCAGCCTGGAACGCTCGCTGCGCATGCCTAAGGAATCGCCCGGGCGCATTCTGGATAGCGATATGGCGTTGATGTTGCTCAATGTGTCATGCAACTTCGCAAGCGCATCCATTTAGCTGACCCTATATGCGGCAGGTGCCGAAATTTCCGCGTGGAATTTCGTTCATTGCGGGGCGCGGCTCATCCAGTCCAAAGAATTCCAGACGCAGTTCGATGCGGCGGCTTTCCTCAAGCGAGGTTTTTGCCGAATTGAACGAATAACCCCCTACCAGAAAATAATCGCGAACCAGTTCCTTTTCCTCGGGAGTCAGGGTATAGGACTGGGCGGACGGCGGAGCCAGCAGCGCGCATAACACACGCTGGCTGCGCTGCAGGCTGAGGTTCAGGTTCAGCAGATAATCACCGCGCTGGTCTGCGTAACCCTCGGATACAATGCGCTTGAGCCATGTGCCACCCAACGTATCCTGTGCAATCACCAGTATCTCTGAAACGAATTTGGTCAGATATTGAGCCTGTTCAGTCGAGAGTTTTGAACTGCCCGTGTCAAAACGGGCACGATCACCAAAATCGATTGTCGCTCTGTTCTTGTCAACAAATATCCCCGGGTATTTTTTAGCGGCCTGCTCGATTTTTGTCAACAACTGATCGATTTCCTGCTCGCGTTTTGCCTTGTTTTTGTCCGCTGCCGAGACTTCATCGGTGACGGCCAGCAGCGCTACGCTCATGACCAGCAGAAACATCACCATCAGTGCCGTCATCAGGTCGGCAAACGATATCCAGAAGGGCTTTTCGCCTTCATCCTTGTAGCGTCTCCCCGAAATTAGAAATTTATTGATCATGTGGTTTTTGTTTATCCTTAAAACTGCAATTCATCCACGGAATACACGAAAGGCACGAACATAATCAAAGAGGGTGATTTTAATTTATCGCTCACCCATTTGATGAAAAACAAAAGATTTTATCTTGCTGAATAATTTCGTGGTTTTCGTGGATAAATACTTTTGCTACGTTTATGCACTGGTGGCCGCATCGAGTGTACTCTCCAGTTCATGTATCCCTTCGCGCAGCAGCTTCACGGAATCCGACAACGCCTGATGAAATTCACGATTTGCCTCACCCACGGCGCGGGTCATTCCTTCGCTGAACGACTGG
>JAJXTL010000131.1 GCA_021783855.1 Pseudomonadota bacterium | reverse complement strand
TCTCATAACCTCAACTTCTTGAACCGCCCGGTGCGGACCCGCATGCCGGGTGGTGTGGCAGGGGCGCGGTTATAATAACCGCCCCCTATGCCGATTGTGGTGGATATAGCGCATACCATGCGGCGGGGTACAGGCAGGGTACACGTGAAGCACACAGAACCAAAGTCCAGAAACAACAAAGCCCTACATTTCTGCAAGGCCTTGATTTATTTGGTGCCGCTTATCGGATTCGAACTGATGACCTACCGCTTACAAGGCGGTTGCTCTACCAACTGAGCTAAAGCGGCATGGTGAAACTGGTGGGTCGAGCGAGATTCGAACTCGCGACCAACGGATTAAAAGTCCGCTGCTCTACCGGCTGAGCTATCGACCCGCTTCACAAAGGAGCGCGAATTATACGTATTCAGCACGCACTGTCAATGAAGAATAGCGTTTATCCTCAAGAATGCAGTTACATCAGCACAAGCCAGCATAAAATCCATCCATGATAGAAAACCGCAAATACCCGTTTGCGATTTCAACCTCGACCCGCAATGCTACGCCCTGTCACTGTGCAAACCTCCGCAATCTGGCGACGGCCTGCCAAAATGGTAACCTTGCCCGTAATCCACGCCGATATCATTCAGCAAGGCGGTGATTTCCGCATTCTCCACCCATTCTGCAATCACCTTCATATCGTACACACGGGAAATTTCGACCATGGCCTGGACGAAAACCCTGTCGTTGGCGCTTTCCTGCAGATTGCGTATGAACGATCCATCGATTTTCAAATAATCAATGTCCAGCTGCTTGATGTAATAAAAGGATGAAAAGCCAACGCCAAAATCGTCCAATGCAAAACGACAGCCAAGCTGTTTTGCTTCGCGCACGAATTGCTGAACCAGATCAAGATTGTGAAAGGCGGCGGTTTCAGTGATTTCAAAAATGATCCTGCCCGGATCAACGCCTGTTGTTGCCAGTTCGCTCTTGATCAGGGCCAGCAACTCAACATTGCCTACTGACTTTCCGGAAAGGTTGATGGCCAAACCTGCCGGATTGCCTGCTTTTGCAAGTTCGACCAGCTTCTGAATGCAGGTGGTGACCACCATGCAGTCGATTTTCGTCGCGAGATCGAATTTTTCCGCGACCCTGATGAAGACATCGGGAGGCAGCACATTGCCTGCCTCATCCCTCAGGCGAATCAATGCTTCATAGTGATGAAGCTCGCCGCTCTCAAGGTGCACTATAGGTTGATAGTGCATGCTGAAACGGCGCTCCTGCAGTGCCAGCTTGAGCGTTTCGAGGTTGTTGAAGAGCGCGCCGAATTCCTTGCGGTGCGCCTCATCTTCATCGCGGTAAAAGTATATCTGGTTACGCCCCCTTTCCTTGGCCAGCAGGAGCGCCAAATCCGCATTGTTGACCAGCGCCCCCGTGCTAGTGTGCGCATGTCCGAGGGCAATACCTATCGTGACGGTCAGACTATGTTCACGGTCACCCAGCATCACCCTGGCTGCTTCAACATTGCGTGACATCGCCTGCGCCTTGGGATCGACATTGGCCGGGTCAATGCCGATCAATGCGACCGCAAAAACATCCCCGCCATAGCGTGCCACAATATCCGTTGGCCGCACCGACTGCTTCAGGATGCCAGCCACATGCTGCAGAGCATTGTCGCCTTCTGCGTGTCCAAAAGTGTTGTTGACGTAGCGCAGGCCGTCGATGTTGATGAAAAGGATGGACAAAGGATGATCGTCCTTGCGCAGCGAAGTGGCATATTCGGCGAGCTTGCGCAGGAATTCATCCTTGTGGACCAGGCCCGTGAGCGGGTCGTTTCTGGACAGTCTTTCGTGTTCATGCTGCGCTTGCAGTTCGTTCTGTCGGCTAAGACGCGCCTCGTTCAGCGCTTTAAGCAACGGCTCTTCTTTCAATGGCTTGGTCAGGTAACCATAAGCGCCGCTATTGAGCGATGCAACGGCGTGTTCGGCATCGTCCAGTCCCGTTGCCATGATGAAGATGGGCGGTCGATCAAAGCGCCTGGTCGCTTTCAGAAGCTCCAGTCCGTTCATGCCAGGCATCGTGATATCGCAGATCACAACATCCGGAGAATCATCGAGAATCAGGTTCAACGCCTCTTCACCGTTGCCAGCCGTTCTTGTCGTAAATCCCAGCCGCTCAAGAAGGATTTTTGTCATCAATAATTCGACCGGGCTATCATCTACTATCAAGGCGTTGCGCATGCTTTTCCTGTCTTAATTGAAAACAGACTTTACTTTCCCTGCAAGAACAGGAAGCAGCAAATCAATGGCGCATTATATATCATGGCCATTTCTGAATATGCGCAGCCTATCCGCCGCAGCGAGCAGTGCGGAATTTCCAGGTATTCCGGTGTGATCTGCATGTAACAATGATATGCTAACCTTGAAAGTCCAAGCATATAAAAACAGTTTCTATGATACAAACCCCACCACGAACCGGTCACCAGCCGGTTGCAAGAACGCCCTTTGCACAACTGCTCAGGAATCTGTTGGCCGGCACCGTTGTACTGGGCGTGCTGGCGCTGGCCGTATTCAGTTATAAAAGCTGGATGCAGGAAAACCGGGATGTGCAGCGCAACCTTGCCATTCAGGCGGGCTTTGCCGCAAAAAGCAGCCAAGCGATCTTTGACAGCCTTGGTATCAGCATGGATATGCTGGGGCAGATGCTGGTCACGATGGACGTTACCGTTCATCCGGAGCAGGCGCGCCCGGCTCTGGCGGAGTATGTGTCCGAGCACCCGGAAATCGCCGCTGTAGCATTGATCAGTCCTGCGGGAAAAGTGCTCCTGAACACCAATGTGGCGCCCGGCGAGGCGCTGCCCGATTTCCATCAGGATGCGGCTTATTTACGGGATTTCCTGTTCGATCTGAACAATACCTATTCCTACAATATCGGACGCAACCAGTTCGGCATGGGCTTAAACCAATGGCACTTCCCTTTCCGCCATACCATAAAGGATGGCAGAGGCGTTCCGCTGTTCGTCATACAGGCCGCAATTCCCGTGGAGAGCGCGGGATTTCTGTGGTCTGACCTGCCGCTGATTTCCAACAGCCGCGTCGGCTTGATGCGCGACGATGGATACCTCCAGCTGATCTGGCCCATCGCCGATTCAGGGCAAATATTCAACCAGTCACAATGGCATGGCGGGCTGATGAAGACGCTGCGCGCCCACCCCGGCATCATCGCAGGCTCCTACGAAGGGGATTCTTCCCTGGGCGGCGGCAACCGTACAGGCGCCTTTTCCCATCTTCCCAACGCCAATATGCTGGCATTTGTTTCTGTTCCGGAAAAACTCATCGCCGCGCGCTGGTGGGAACACAACTACCCGATATTGATGGTCTTTCTGCTATATCTTGGCGTGATCAGCATGATTGCATTCAAGCTGACCCTCAGGGAAAGGGAGCATACCGAGAAGCTCAAGGCGCTCGCATCTTTTCCGGAAGGCAGCCCGGAAATCGTGCTGAGCACAAATGGCGAGGCGGACATCACCTACATGAATCCGCGCGGACGTCAGGTACTCGCCGAACTCGGGCTTAGCCCGTACGAGATTGAAGTATTGCTTCCCAACGATTACAGGGAAATCGTTGCGCGCTGTTTGCGGGATGGCACAACGGCTCAGACTATCGAAGTCGAGTTCAATCAGCGTTATCTGCTGTGGACATTCATCCCGCTCCAGGGCCAGCGTATTGTTCACTGTTATGGCCTGGAAATCACCAAGAGGAAGATGGCCGAAGAACACGCAAGGAAGGTGCTGATAGAAAAACAGGCTGCAGAGGCTGCCAATCAGTCCAAGAGCCTGTTCCTTGCAAACATGAGTCACGAGATCCGCACGCCATTGAACGGCATCATGGGATTCTTGCGGCTGCTGGCGAAAACGGAACTCACCCCGATCCAGCGCGAATATCTGGACACCACGGAAGTATCCGCCAAAGTTCTGATGACCGTCATCAACGACATTCTCGATTTTTCCAAGATCGAGGCCGGAAAGGTTTCGCTTGAGCAGATAGACATCGAGTTGAAATCGTTGATAAGGGAGATCATATCCCTTCATTCGGCAAACGCCAGGAACAAGGGGCTTGATCTGTCTTTTGAATATGACAACAAGGTGCCTGCCCATCTGCTGGGCGATCCTGCGCGGATTTCCCAGGTGCTGTCCAATCTTTTGGGAAATGCCATCAAGTTTACCAGACAGGGCGGAATACTCATCAAGGCTGCGCTGAAGGAAGAAAGTGCTTCCGATGTGCTGGTGCAGGTCTCCGTCAAGGATAGCGGCATCGGCATTTCTGCAGAACAACAGACGCGATTATTCCAGTCTTTCAGCCAGGCTGATGTCTCAACCACCCGCAAATATGGCGGAACCGGCCTGGGCCTCGTCATTTCCAAGGCATTGGTTGAATTGATGGGCGGTGAAATTTCAGTCGCGAGCCAGGTGGGCCATGGAACGATATTCACCTTTACCTTGCGCATGCCCAAACAACCATGCCCTCGCTCCCCTCTGTCATCCGAACCGGTGACTGCTGCGCAGGATGCCTCGGCATTCCAGCTTCAATCGAAAAGAACCGGCGGAAAATTATCCGTGCTGATCGTCGATGACAATGAAATCAACCGAAAACTGGTGAAAATTCTAGTTGAGCAACTGGGCGCGACTTCCGAACTTGCAGAAAATGGCGCGCAGGCACTGGATGCCTACCATAGGAAAACTTACGATCTCATCCTGATGGACGTGCATATGCCGGTCATGGACGGTATGGAGGCTACCGCTCGCATTCGTGAACTGGAAAAAAACAGCAAACGTCATACACCAATTATCGCACTCACCGCCAATGCGCTGCGCGGCGACAGGGAGCGATATCTGTCAGCCGGCATGGACGAGTACCTTAGCAAGCCCATCAACGAGATGGCGCTGAGGAACGTATTGGTAAAGCTGGGGCTGGCCGTATCTCCTGTGCCTTCTGCAACGGGCGCGACCGATGGCGGCATTGCAAAGGCCAATCATCAGCTAGCGCTGCTCGATCCCGGGTTGGGCGTTGAATTATCGCTAGGCGAATGGGAGCTATGGCGCAAGGTGTTAGGCATGCTGTTTGACAAGCTGGCTGAATATTCCGCCAGCCTTGCCGCCGCAAGAAATCATCCGGAAGACATCTACCAGATCGCGCACAAGCTGGCTGGCGCATCCAGCTATTGCGGCACCCCTGCACTCACGCATCAGGCGAGGAAACTGGAAAGGCTGGCCAAAAATGGCGATTTGAATGCGACGATGGAGGCGCTGGACGGACTCCTGCACCAGATCGAAAGGCTGCAGGCATTAAGGGTGGATGGCAATCTTCCGGACGGCAAAAACATCATATACTGATATGCCGTTCATCCCAGGCTTCGGGCAATGGCGTCCATGATCTTTGCCTGGCTGAATGGCTTCACGATGAAATTGTCGGCCCCTTGGTTGCAGGACTCTTTCACATTGTACAGTGTGGCATCGCTGCTGATCATGATCACGGTGATGTCGGGATGGTCGTTCTTGATGGCTTTCAATGCCTCCATGCCGTTTATTTTTGGCATGTTGATATCCAGAAACAGAATATCCGGTCTGAACTTTGCGCAGAGTTCCTGCGCATCAACGCCATTTCTGGCTTCGCCCACGACATTGATATTATTCTGACGGAGCATGGACCTCAACAGAACCCGCGTGATTTCATCATCGTCAACAATGAGCGCTTTGATCATTTTCATCTGGTTTCTTTTGGGATTTCGGGATACTTTAAGTCAATCCAATGAAAGAAGACAAGCGCCGCGTCTTCACCGAAGAAAATTTGTTCAATCCATTCAATACAGGAATCTCCATGACCATCTTACCAAAATGTCCACAATGCGGTTCTGAATACACCTACGAGGATGGCAGCAACTATGTCTGTCCAGAGTGTGCGCATGAATGGTCTAAAGATACATCCGTCTCAAGCGACGTGCAGAAGCGCGTGTATAAAGACGCCTTTGGCAACGTGCTGGCTGACGGCGATTCAGTCACGGTGATCAAGGACTTGAAGGTCAAGGGCTCTTCCGTTGTCGTCAAGCTGGGAACGAAAGTGAAAAACATCCGTCTGGTGGACGGCGACCACGACATCGACTGCAAGATCGATGGCATAGGCGCAATGCAGCTTAAGACCGAGTTTGTAAAAAAAGCATAATAATACTTGTTTCAATATACTGTGATCTCTTACACAACGCCTGCCGACAAAGGCCTCGAATTGATCTATGCCGACGAATTCCTGCTGGCGGTGAACAAACCCGCCGGCTTGTTAAGCGTGCCGGGGCGGGGAACGGATAAACAGGATAGCCTGGATGCGCGTGTCCGTAAGGATTTCAAGGATGCGCTGATCGTGCATCGCCTCGATATGGCCACATCGGGCCTGATTTTGCTTGCCCTGGGGCAGGCCATGCAGCGCAGTCTCTCCGGGCTGTTCCGCGAACGCCTCGTTGCAAAGTCTTATGTGGCAATCGTGTCAGGTAAAATGGCCTCCGAATGCGGCGAAATCAACCTGCCCATCATCGCCGACTGGCCCAACCGACCGTTGCGCAAGATCGATATTGCGCTCGGCCAGCCTTCTTTAACCCGCTACCGGGTGATCGCACAGGATGCACAGAATACCCGCATCGAACTCGAGCCCATCACCGGGCGCACCCACCAGTTGCGCGTTCATCTTCAGGCCATCGGCCATCCTATCGTCGGCGACGCCTTATACGGCGGACTTCCTTCCGAACGGCTGATGCTGCATGCGCAGGGGCTGGACTTTGTTCATCCGGTCACGGGTCACCAGATGCGCTTGATCTCTGATCCGCCATTCTGATCACATGGCAGTCCGTTATAATGCAAATCAGCCTTTCAGGCACCAACGAGGAATAACTCATGCCCAAATGGAAACATGTCGTCCTGTTTGTTTTAATCGCAATCCTGCTTCTGGCAGGATATCTCTGGCTGGCGCTTCATTGGAGCTATTCGAAGGGGGAGCGCGCAGGCTATCTGCAGAAGCTGTCGAACAAGGGATGGCTATGCAAGACCTGGGAAGGCGAGCTTTCGTTGATCTCGTTGCCCGGCGCGATGCCGGAAAAATTCCTTTTCACGGTGCGCGACGATGCCGTCGCTAAACGCATCAACCAGCTAGCAGGTCAGCGCGTCTCGCTGGTCTATGAGCAGCACAAGGGATTGCCCACTTCCTGTTTTGGCGACACGGAATATTTTGTCACTGACGTGATCGAGGTCAAACCCTGACCTGCACGCAAAATCGCCGCCCTTTGAACTGTTATACTTCGACCCACTGGTTTTACTCACGCAACAGGGAATATATGAAACGATTTCTGATTTTTTTGACCATAGCGCTGACCTGTCTCGCGCTGTTCTCCGCGACGGCAGAAGCCAGGCGTTTTGGCGGCGGGAGCAGTTTCGGCAAGCAGCGCACGATGGCGCCGCAGCAAAGACAGGCAGCGCCCGCGGCCCCCTCGCCATCCGGCAACAGATGGATGGGGCCCCTGGCAGGTCTTGCCATCGGTGCAGGTCTGGGGGCAATGTTCGCTGGCCACGGTGCGATGGGCAATATCCTGATGCTGGCGCTTGTCTTCATCGCGGTGATGTTCGTGCTTTCCCTGTTGCGCAAGAGACAGCCTGCGATGCAATATGCAGGCGCAACCCACTCACCACCCTTCCAGCAGCAATACGCGGGCGGCGCTTCTGCGGCCAGCCGCATACCGGCTGATTTCCCGACAGAGAGTTTTCTGCGCAGCGCAAAGATTTCCTTCATCCGCCTGCAGGCAGCGAACGACAAGAAGGACCTGAACGACATCCGCGAATACACCACGCCGGAAATGTTTGCGGAAATCTCCATGCAGATGCAGAAGCGCGGCCCGGATGTACAGAACACGGAGGTGCTTGCGCTCAGCGCCGACCTCCTGGAAGTAGCGCATGAAGGTGACTGCGCGATAGCCAGCGTGCGCTTCACAGCCCGGTTGCGCGAAAACAACGGTAATCCGGAGAGTGTTGATGAAATCTGGCATGTGCAGAAAAACCTGAAGGACGGCCATTCGGTGTGGCTGCTGGCAGGCATACAGCAGACCGGCCTGTCGTGATCCCAAGGTTGTCGGCAGCCGCGCTGAATCATGTGCTCATGCAAAACAGCTGGGCACTGGAAAGGATTGCGCGCTTTGGCGGAAAGACCGTGCGCTTCGAGATCGCCCCTTTTTCATTTGCCT
>JAJXTL010000016.1 GCA_021783855.1 Pseudomonadota bacterium | reverse complement strand
AACCAGTCGGCATAATATTCGCGCGGCATATCCGGGAAGCGCCAGATCGCATCGAGCGCCAGATTGATGGCGTTGAATTCGATGTGTACCAGCGCATGAATCAGGGCGGCCCGCCCTTCAAGCGTGATCATCGAGCGACGCCTGACCTCGCGCGGCGCGACCAGTTCCGGCCTGACAGGGCGACCGGGAATATGAAGTATCGCGCTTAATACCGCCTGACTATCCAGTGCCATGCCGCCTCCCAGCCATGCCTGTGCAAGGCTGCGCACCTCCGCCGCCTTGCAAACGGGGTTGCATTCCGCAAGCCGGAACAGCGCGCATTGCCTTAACTCCACCGCTTGATCGTTCATCTTAAAAAGTTGCACCTCAAGGTTGTATCCGCCAACTTGAATTGATCTGCTGCGCGCAGCCTGCCAGTTGCGCCGGCGACATAAAACCGCAGGTCAGTTCGGGCTGCCTGCCCAGTTTCACGGCCTTGTCCTGCCATAGCGGGTTGTAGGGAAGCAGGGTGACATCAGCGATATCGTGGTCACGCAGAAAGTTGCCGATGGCGGCAAGGTTTTCATCCGTAGCCGTCATGCCTGGCACCAGCGGGACGCGCACGGTTAACGGTATCATGCTGTCGCGTTTGAGACGCGCAAGATTTGCCAGAATCGGACGGTTGGATAGCCCCGTCAGGCGGCGGTGTGCGTCATCGTCGATGATCTTCAGGTCGTAATAAATGCGATTCAGATACGGCAGCAGATATTTGACGAAACCGGCGTAGTGAAAAAATCCACAGGTCTCGATGGCGGTATCTATACCCTCCTGTTGCAGGCGTTGCAGCAACGCACCTGCAAACTGCATCTGACAGGCAGGCTCCCCGCCGGAAAGCGTCACACCGCCTCCCGTGGAGGCAAAAAAAGGGCGATCTATCAGCACGCGATAGAGCAGCTCCTCCATCTCATACCAGCGTCCAACCTCAGAATCATCAAGATTGAGTTCGGCACCCTGCCCTTCCGGGTTCTGGCACCAGACGCAGCGCAACGGGCAGCCCTGGAAGAACACCGTGGTGCGTATGCCCGGGCCATCTTCACTGCAATCCCGCTTGATGTCGAAAATCAGTCCGCGCATTTTACTGAGCGATCAGCCGTTGCACATCGGCGCCGATTGCCCCCAGCTTGAACAGATGACCCACATTTCCGGTTAATTGCACAAGATTTTTCAGCAACAGAGCGACGATATCCACATTTTGCTGTCCTATCAGACTGAGTATCGTCTCCGCATCCTTGAAGCGTATCACCAGATCCACATGATTGTGAAACTCGCGCAAGCGTTCGTTTGCACCTTCCACCACCGGGGGAAGGTTGAGATGAGGGAAACGGGCATGGCGAACTTTACTATCAACAGTAACCGCATTGCCATGCCCGTTGCGTTCCATGCCGTCTGCCTCATCTTCGATCATCACATGGGTCTGCACCACCGCAAAAGGGTCCAAGCTATGCCCCCATGGCATTGCAAGGTACAGTTTATCCGGCTGCGGACAAAACTCAAGCAACACGTTCATGTCATCCCCTGCGCGGCGAGTGCGGATCAGAAAACGCCCCTGATAATAGCGCTTGCCACCCGGCGTCATCGGATCGCTGATCTCGAAATTGTCGGCAAAGAAAGCCTGCGCCCGGCGCGACTGCACTTCATCGAGCAGACCGTCGCGCAGAATCAGGCCGAACCCCAGCCGCAACGCCAGTGCCAGCCCCTCTGCGACCAGATGCCCGCCGCTTTGGGCGAGCAGACCCTTCAGATGAGCTTCGCTTTGCATGCCCGAGTTCAGAGTGCGCAACAAACCGGGCGTTACTTGAGGAAATCCGGCATGCATGTTCGTCTCCTTTAAACAAATAAACAGGCGTAGGGTGAGCTCTGCGCACCCTGTCGGGCGCAGCCCGACCTACAAGCAATGTACCGCGTGCTGCTCGGTACCATCTTTCAGCGAAAAGTTGGCGCGATCGATGATTTCCCGCCGCATCTGCGGACTTAATGTGACAAAGTAGGCCGAATAGCCTGCCACCCGTATCATCATGTCACGATAAGGATTAAGCGCCGCCTGCTCGGCCTCCCCTGCCTGACTTTGCATCGCCGCGCTCGCAGCCTTGTCAGCCGCCACCAGATCGTTGATGGAGGAAACGCACATCTGCACCAGCACGCCGTTGTTGTCGGTGAAGGCCTTCATATAACGCGCGAACAGTTCGGTGTCGGCCTCACGCAGCGCAGCGCCGCGCGTAGTCAGGCTCAGGTTGTAGGTATAGCCGTTTTTCACCGCATCGCTGTCCACTGCGGCGACCGAGAGCATATGGTCCAGGCACGACACCTGAGAACCGTCGCGTTTGACGATGCCGGCACAAGGCGTAATGCCGGAAGCAAACGCCGCGCCTGCCTGCCGGTGATTCGGCGTCGCCTGGGTCAGCATGCCGAAGCCCGCATGGTTGGTCATCGACCAGTAGCCCGACAGATAGCGACCGCCGCGATGCGTGCGGTAACGGTAGAACACCTCATGGATCATGCGCGTCAGCAGCCTGCTGTATTTGACCGCCAGCGCGTTGTCGTAAACGCCGCCCACGGCGACTCCGGCACCGTAATGCGCGGTGCGTGCGATGGCGGTGCAAATTTCGCCTAATCGTTTTTCATTGAGTGCGGGCAAACCGGCAACGTCATCGGGATGAAACCAGTGGCGCATTTTATCCAGCAGTGCCTGCCAGTCTCGATGCCCGCCATCCGCTTTGACTGCGGAAAAATCGGCCTGCATGGCGGCCAGCAACTCAGCCGCACTCACCTTGCCGCCGAACACCAGCTCGTCGAGTATGCAGAAGCTATCTATCACATCGGCAAGCCCAATGTTCGCCACCCCGGCGGAGTTATATTTGGCTCCGCCCAGCGATACATCGCGGAACTTGGCGCCGTCGTCGCCCGGCAGATTGGTCGGCCCCGTGAACAAACCGGACAAAAAAGGCGAAGCACGCTCCGTCGCCATGAAACGCCCCAGATAATTGTTGTTCTGCACCGCGTGCATTGCCATTTGGTCCAACTGAAAGCGGAACGCGGCGATAAATTCGTCCATGCTCTTCATGCGAACCAGCGGCGAGCTGGTATAAAGCGGACGGCTGTTGAACAGATCAGGCGCTGTATCGCTCACCCCGTCGGAGCGATGCTTGCCGCCAAATAAAGCGAGTTCCAGCACTGCCGGCAGCACCAGCAAGGTGGAACCGGAATTGCCGTAGTGCTTGCCCGGTGCATTCTGTTCTATGCAACCGATGGAAGCGTAATCGCAGGCATCGCTCAACGCCTCATCGACACTGACGCCCTCATGCTCCGCATAGTAGGCCGCCATGCTTTTGATGACCGGAATATCGCCGTGCAGCGCGGGCGTCGCACGCGTCTGAATATTCACCTGACAGATGCGCCGCAGATAGGCATCCATCACTTCATTCGGCAAGGGTTTACCGTCCGCATCGCGATGGTGAACCTCGGCGTGATAGCGGGCATGCACGTTGGGATCGCGTATACTGAGGATTTCCGTGGCTTTGAGGATGATATAAGTCATGTCGTTGACCGCATCCACCACCTGCCCGTTTTCATATTTCGTGCCGCCCACAGTCAATGCCTGATTCGACCCGCTGCCCGCAAACAGGGTCTCCGAACCCATCGTTGACAGCGGCACATGGTCCGAACAACGTAAAAAGAAATGACAGACCAGTTCCACCGCGCGTTTTGCATAGGCCTCGCGCGCCTCGTCGCTATCCAGCGCCTGCCATTCCCTGATGTAATAGGGATTGAGCAACTGATCGAGACGTCCGAGTGACAGGCCGAAATTGGTGTTTTCCTGCAACAGTAAATGATAGCAAATCCAGATCGCCGACAAGGCCTCGTGCAGCGTATCGGCCGGTTGAGCGGGGACTTTTTTGCACACTGCGGCAAGTCCGGCATTACCCTCCGCCTCGGCAGTCTGAGCCAGACGCCCTGCATAGCTAACCGCCCCCTCGAATACCGCAATGACCCCTTCGAGAAATTCCTTTTCGGGTGTATCGGCTGTTGCCAGGTCAACACGCATCTGCGCCGCGAGCCCGCTTAAACCATGTTTCAACATCCTCTCCCAGTCAGGCACGGTGTGCGAAACACAGGTGGATTTGTCGGACAGGTAAAACGCCACCCGCTCCATCAACTCCTGGCACTTGGGCGTCTCACCCGCCTGTTTGGCAAGCGGCGGATCGATCGATACACCTTTTACCTTATCGAGATTCGCGAAATCGTTCGTATCGTATTTCGCCGCCCGTGCCGCCTCCTGAACCGGCAGCTGCCTGTCCAGCCAGTAGGGAAATATTTCATTGTTAAGGCGTTCTGCGACTTCAGGGCGTATTTTGAACGGATTTTGCAAACGGGTGGAGACGGACTTGAGCTCAGGCCAGATACAGTAACCGATGGTATCCATGTAAACCACCGGCCCCACGAAGCTGGTGGTGGTTTCCCCCGGCATCAGATCGGCAGCGCGCACCAGCGGCGTCTTATTCTCGAACACATGGCGCAGCGCACCGGCTCTGCGCACGCCGGGCGACAATGTCTCGTGCGTTCGGAAATACTCCGTCAGCAGGCGCGGCAACTCGTCGCAGATTTCCGGCAGCTGACTGAACAAACGCTCCCGCCAGGCTTTTACCACCGGAAAATCGTCCAGCTGCAACGCACTCATGGACAAATCCTTAAGTGTCTTGACCCTGGAAAAATCGGGATTGATGATGGGAAACAGGCCGGCAGACGAGCCCATTGCGCCCGTCTGCACCCGGATGTCTGTGTCATACGTATTCATATACACCTCCACAACAGGTATCAACAAATCACTGAGCCTGCAGAGGCATCACTCTGACATAAGTTCGCCCGTGCGTAATGTAAAATTTTTTTACGCTGAGTATTATAAAAAGCGGGCTGTCCGCAGGAAAAATCCGTTTGTCTGTGCTACCCTAACGGGCATGGCAAGCAGTCCCATCTAAATAATGCAAATGATTCTTGCAAGTATGATGCCCTGTGGGCATCAACTCGCAAACTCGCCATGCCCGTTCCCCTCACCCAAACCCTCTCCCGGAGGGCGAGGGGACAAACGAATCGCTACGCGAATTTCACATTAATGCCCATGAAAAATATCGCCCATCACATCGCTTCTCTTGCAATCACCGCCTGGGTCGGCAGCCTGTGGGCCATCGGTTATCTCGCAGTTCCCGTCCTGTTTTACGCGCAACCCGACAGACAACTGGCCGGCCAGCTCGCAGGGAAAATGTTTGTCAGCGCGGGATACCTCAGTCTGGCTTGCGGCGTGTATCTGCTGTTTTTCTTCATCAGCCAGTCCGGCCGCGCCGTGATTCGTCAGCCACTGCTCTGGGCCGTCGCATCCATGATATTGATTACATTGATCATACAGCTTGGCATTCAACCTGCCATGAATGAATTGAAAGCACAGGCGCTGCCGCTCGACGTGATGCACAGCGCTTTTTCCTTAAAATTCAAGATGCTGCACGGCATCTCCAGCATTGCCTATTTAATCGAAAGTCTGCTGGGTGTATTTCTGGTGATCAAAAGCCGCCGCGTCTAAGCTTCCAACCCTCGCCACCTGCCCTCTATACAATTATTTAATCACCTGATTATAAATATAAGTTTTACCAATGCGCTGCGCCTGCGCAGACTACTCGGCACGCCCGGACACAGGCCGTCAAACGTATATTTCAGTTGCATCAATTTTTTGTTTGCATTAACAGTATTACTATATATACTGTTAATCATCGTATGGTTTACGATATGTCTTAAATGGAGGATTAGCCATGGAACGGTCATTTTCACACGGTCTGCTCTATTCGGTCGCGCCGGAAAATTTTTCCGAACTTCATTTGCAGGACGAGACGATGGTGGACGAGTTCGAGTGGGAAGAACAGGAGTCTGCGCTTCATGCGTTGATTCAGATTGCGCTCACTTTATTCAAAAAACCCGTTGCCAGGTAGCGCATTGATTTTCTCATGAATGCAGCGGGTCAGGCGATCGCCTTGATGATGTCCTCGACCACCTTCTTGGCATCGCCGAACACCATCATGGTCTTGTCCATGTAGAACAGGTCGTTGTCCAGCCCCGCATAGCCGGTCGCCATGGAGCGCTTGACCACCAGCACGGTGCGCGCCTTGTACACGTCGAGGATCGGCATGCCGTAAATCGGGCTGGACTTGTCGTTCTTGGCGGCAGGATTCACCACGTCGTTCGCGCCGATCACCAGCACCACGTCGGTGTCGGCGAACTCGTTGTTGATCTCGTCCATTTCCACTACTTGTTCATAGGGAACTTCGGCCTCCGCCAGCAGCACGTTCATGTGGCCCGGCATGCGCCCGGCCACCGGATGGATCGCATAACGCACCTTGACGCCCTTATCACTAAGCACCTTGGACATCTCGTTGATGGCATGCTGCGCGCGCGCCACCGCCAGACCGTAACCCGGCACGATGATCACCGAATCGGCATTACCCATCAGGAACGCCGCATCGTCCGCACTGCCGCTGCGATAGGTCTTCTGCACGCCGTCGCCGGCCGCTTCCACTGAGGTTTCTCCGCCGAAGCCGCCCAGGATCACGTTGAAGAATGAGCGGTTCATCGCTTTGCACATGATGTAGGAGAGGATCGCGCCCGAACTGCCCACCAAGGAGCCTGCGATGATCAGCATGTTGTTGTTCAGCGTAAAGCCGATGCCCGCCGCCGCCCAGCCGGAATAGGAGTTGAGCATCGACACCACCACCGGCATGTCCGCACCGCCGATCGGCATGATCAGCAACACGCCCAGCAGCATGGCAATCGCGGTCATGATCAGGAACGGCGTCCAGGACGGCGTGATGAAGAAGGCGATGCCGAAACCTATCATGGCGGCGCCCAGCAGCAGGTTGAACCAATGTTGTCCTGCAAAGCGTAGCGGCTTGCTGCCCAGCTTGCCGGACAGTTTACCGAACGCGATGATGGAACCGGTGAAGGTGATCGCACCGACAAAGGTGCCGATGAACAGTTCGATGCGGTTGCTGCTGTGCAACACTTCGCCTGCCAGCGCGATGCCGTAGGCGACCGGGTCGTTGAACGCCGCCATCGCAATCAGCACCGCGGCCAGACCCACCAGTGAGTGCATCGCCGCCACCAGTTCCGGCATCGCGGTCATCTGGATGCGTTTTGCAACGAGGGCACCGATGCTGCCGCCTGCGGCAATCGCCAGCACGATATACAGCCAGTTATGCGTGATGGTCAGCGTGGTCAATACGGCGATGAGCATGCCGGTCATGCCGAACATATTGCCGCGCCGGGCGGACACCGGCGAGCTTAAACCTTTGAGGGCAAAAATAAACAGGACCGCTGCGGTCAAATAAGCGAGTGCGACTGAATTGGCTGACATAAATTTTCCTTAACTGTAATTCCAATATCACGTGACAGGGTGGGCTAAGCCCGCTCCATTCATTCCAATATCACGCAAATCGTGCTCCGTGCCGGCGGGCTAAGCCCACCACCCTACCTTTTCTTCTTGAACATCGCCAGCATGCGCTGGGTGACCAGAAAGCCGCCGAACACATTCACCGCGGCCAGCGCCACCGCAATCAGGCCGATCACGCTGCCCAGATCGAGCTTCTCGGGGCCTGCGGCCAGCATCGCGCCGACGATGATGATGCCGGAAATGGCATTGGTCACCGCCATCAGCGGGGTGTGCAGCGCGGGGGTGACATTCCACACCACGTGATAGCCGATCACGATCGCCAGCACGAACACGGTCAGATTCAGAACAAAGGGGTCTACTACGCCAGTCATGATTATTTACTCCGTCGTTATTTGGTCACAGGCGCAACTGGCGCGAAAGGCGCGCCATCGCGGCACAACAAGGTGCCCGCGATGATGTCGTCTTCCAGATCGATGTTCATCGCACCGCTCTTGTCGCACAGCAGATTGATGAAATTCAGCAGGTTGCGCGCATAAAATGCGCTGGCATCGGTCGCCACCAGCCCCGGCAGATTGGTCTCGCCGACGATGGTTACGCCGTGTTTGACGACCGTCTTGTTCGCTTCCGACAGCGGGCAGTTGCCGCCCGCCTCCACCGCCATGTCGATCACCACAGATCCCGGCTTCATCTGTTTCACGGTGTCCTCAGTCAGCAGCACGGGGGCGGCCCGTCCCGGAATCAGCGCAGTCGTGATGACGATGTCGGCCTGTTTTGCGCGCTCGGCGACCAGCGCCGCCTGACGCTGCATCCAGGCGGCCGGCATCGGGCGTGCATAACCGCCGATGCCTTTGGCTATCTCGCGTTCTTCATCGGTCTCGAACGGCACGTCGATGAATTTGGCGCCGAGGGATTCGACCTGCTCACGGGCTATAGGGCGCACATCCGACGCCTCAACCACCGCGCCCAGTCGCTTGGCGGTGGCGATCGCCTGCAGTCCAGCCACGCCCACCCCGAGGATCAGCACGCGCGCCGCCTTCACGGTTCCGGCGGCGGTCATCAGCATCGGCATGAAGCGCTGATACAGATTCGCGCCCAGAATCACCGCCTTGTAACCGGCGATGTTGGCCTGCGAAGACAGCACGTCCATCGCCTGCGCGCGCGAGGTGCGCGGCAGCTTTTCCATCGCGAAGGCGGTGATGCCCTGCCGGGTCAAGGCGGCAACCTGTTCGCTCTGATGCGGGGTCAAGAGTCCGACCAGCACGGTGCCTGCCGCCATCTGCGCCAGCTCATCGGGGGTCGGCGCCCTGACCTTGAGCACCATTTGCGCGTCCTTGTACAGCGTCGCCGCATCGACCAGTTGAGCGCCCGCCGCCGCAAATTCGGCGTCCGGGTAATGCGCGTTTGCACCCGCGCCGGTCTCGACCAGCACCTGATGACCCGAGGCGGCCATCTTCTTCACCGTCTCCGGTGTCGCTGCAACACGGGTTTCGCCTGCTCGCGTCTCCGCAGGAATGCCTATCCGCATGAATCTCTCCTTGTAATATCCGTTGGCGATTCCGGTCTAACGGGCATGGCGAAGATGCCACCCCTGAAAATGAAACCCGCCATGCCCGTTCCCCTCTCCTCAATCCTCTCCCAGAGGGCGAGGAGGCAAACGAACGCTTGCGCGATTTTCATGTTTAACGGACGCCTTATTGAATCGGCCCGCGATTATACCGATTCTCGCTGAACATAAAACCCTACTATAATCGCGCCTCATCGTTACCTTGTGCAATTTTTCTCCATGCCCTCATCCATCCGGCTGTTACCCGAACTGCTGATCAACCAGATTGCCGCCGGCGAAGTGATCGAACGCCCCTCCGCTGCGCTCAAGGAACTGCTGGAAAACAGTCTGGACGCAGGCGCCACCGACATCACAGTGCAACTGGATAATGGCGGCATCAAGCTGCTGCGGGTGCGCGACAATGGTCGCGGTATTGCCAAAAATGAACTGGCGCTGGCACTGATGCGCCACGCCACCAGCAAGATTGCATCGCTGGATGATTTGCAGTCCGTTGCCAGCATGGGGTTTCGCGGCGAGGCACTGGCCAGCATTGCCGCAGTAGCACAACTCACCTTATCCAGCCGGACCGCAGAGGACACGCACGCCTGGTCCGTTGAAGCACTGGACGGACATCTCAGCGAACCCGCACCCGCTGGCGGGCCGCAGGGCACCACCATTGAAATACGCGAGCTGTATTTCAATACCCCGGCCCGTCGTAAGTTTCTCAAAACGGAGGCGACCGAATTCGCCCATTGCGAGGAAGTCTTCAAGCGCATTGCGCTGTCGCGCCCCGATGTCGGTTTTTCCTTGCAACACAACGGACGCACCATCTGGCAACTAACAACAGGATTGCGGAGTGAGGATCGAGGATTGCGGAGTGAAGAACCGGATGACGGCGGATGGCTGAGAAATGCCGCACTGAAACGCGTTGCGGCTCTGTTAGGCGATGAGTTTGGCAATGCAGCCGTACCCGTTTCGCGCAGCGCAGCCAACCTGACACTGCATGGTCTGGCTGCCCTGCCGGCTTATTCTCGCAGTAGCCGCGATGCGCAATATTTTTTCGTCAACGGCCGCTTCGTGCGCGACAAAGTCGCCAGCCACGCGCTGCGACAGGCGTATCAGGACATATTGCATCATCAGCGCCATCCGGCTTTCGTGCTGTTCCTTGAACTCCCGCCCGAACAGGTGGACGTGAACGTGCATCCTGCCAAGAGCGAAGTGCGCTTTCGCGAAGGCCAGGGCATACACCAGTTCATCTTTCATACACTGCAACAGGCGCTGGCCACCCCTGGACTATCCGGCGTCAGCACGCCAGAGCAACCTCGCAACCCCGCTTTCGTCATGCCGATGCACCAGAAAATTCCATTGAGCACAGCTCAACTGAATGCCTCTTATCAGGTGTGGGAAGCACAAACCGGAAGCAGCAAGTCGGAAATAGCAGTTGGCAAAATAGTCAGTAGTGAGCTGGAAGTAGTCAGTGGAAAAACCACGCAGCCTTACCACTTACCACTAACCGCTGACAACTCACCAGATATTGACCACTCTCCACTCACCACTCACGACTCTCCGCCTTTGGGTTTCGCGCTGGCACAGCTCTCTGGCGTCTACATCCTGGCGCAAAACGCGCAAGGACTGATCGTGGTGGACATGCACGCAGCACACGAGCGCATCGTCTATGAAAAGCTCAAGACATCCATGGATGAGGAACGCATCGCCACGCAACCTTTGCTGATCCCTGTCACTTTTTACACCGATGCCATCGATCTCGCCACCGTGGAAGCGGAGCAGGAAGCCCTGGTCAAACTCGGCTTTGACATCGCACCGCTCTCACCCACTACGCTTGCCATACGCGCCATGCCGGTACTGCTTAAACAGGCAGAAGCGGAAGCCGCCGCGCGCGAGGTGTTGCACGAATTGCGCGAATTCGGCGCCAGCCGCGTGCTGACCGAACGCCGCAACGAACTGCTGTCAACACTTGCCTGCCACGGCGCGGTGCGCGCCAATCGCATTTTAAGCACGCCCGAGATGAACGCGCTGCTGCGTGAGATGGAACAGACTGAGCGCTCAGGGCAATGCAACCACGGCCGCCCGACCTGGTTCCAGCTTTCCATGAAAGATCTGGACAAGATGTTCATGAGAGGACAATAAGGATTGAGGAGAGCGTAGCGAGGAGTGGAGGATTGAGGATTCAGCTGAAATTACCTCACAGCGCCAGCCACCGGTTAACTCAATGCAACTATTTTTTTAACAAAATACAAAGCTTAAGGAAACGCTGAACAAATCACCCGTTCGCCCTGAGCTTGTCGAAGGGTTTCTATAATAGTTTGATTATTAATGATTTAATCAGGTCATGGTTCGACAGGCTCTGGTGAAACAACTAAGTTCTGACTAAGCACGATAAACCAGTGCAAGTCATCACTTAACCACGAACGGATTAAATCAACGTTTCCTTAACTTTCAGCTTTAACAAACGATAATACAAAACAAACCATGAATGAACCGTTAAACGCCTCCCCTCAATCCTGCTCCACTATCCGCATCGCCTTTGCCAGCTTCATCGGCACGGCCATCGAGTTCTACGACTTCTATATCTACGGCCTTGCCGTGGCGATGGTGATCGGCCCGGTATTCTTCCCCACCAGTGCACCTGCTGCTCAGGCGCTGAATGCGTTTCTCACCTTCGGCATCGCCTTTGTGGCACGTCCCATCGGCGCCCTATTGTTCGGCCATTTCGGCGACCGGATCGGCAGAAAAACAACCCTGGCGATTTCCTTGCTGGTGATGGGTACCTCCACCACGCTGATCGGCGTGCTGCCGGGCTATCACCTTATCGGCTGGAGCGCACCCGCCCTTCTGTGCCTGCTGCGTTTCGGCCAGGGCATCGGACTGGGCGGAGAATGGGGCGGTGCTGCCTTGCTGGCCGCAGAATATGCACCTGAGGGGCGTCGCGGCTGGTTCGGCATGTTCCCGCAACTGGGGCCGCCGTTCGGCTTTCTGCTGGCGTTAAGCAGTTTCCTGCTGCTATCGCATTATCTTAACGATGAGCAATTTCGCGCATGGGGCTGGCGCATCCCGTTTTTGGCAAGCTCGGTACTCGTTGTCATCGGTCTTTACGTGCGTCTGAAACTTTCCGAGACACCGGTATTCGCCAAAACACTCAAGGCCCACCAGCAGGTAAGCTTCCCGGTAGTCGAACTGTTCACCCGTTATAGCGCGCCGCTGATTCTGGGCGCACTGGCGATGGTGGTGTGTTATGCGCTGTTCTATATTTCGACGGTGTTTTCTCTGAGTTACGGCACCGGCACACTGGGTATTGCCCGCCCGCAATTTCTCTCCATGCTGTGCGTGGCCGTGGTATTCATGGCGGCAGCCACACCGCTGTCGGCCTGGGCGGGTGATCGCTATGGCCGCCGTCCGGTCTTGATTGCGTCAGGCGGCGCAGCATTCCTGTCCGGTTTTTTGCTCGAACCCATGTTGTCCAGCGGTTCGATTGTGCAAATCACCGCCTTTCTTTGTCTGGAACTGTTTCTGATGGGTGCGACCTTCGCACCGATGGGCGCCTTGCTGCCGGAACTGTTTCACACCGCGGTGCGCTATACCGGCGCGGGAGCCGCCTACAATCTGGGCGGCATTCTGGGTGCGTCGCTTGCCCCCTATATCGCACAGCAACTGGTGCTGCACGGCGGACTTTCCTGGGTGGGCGGCTATATTTCCGTCGCCGCCGCAATCAGCGTGACGGCCGCATTCTTTTTGCGCGAAACACGCAACACCGAGTTGATATGAATACCCTACCCCCGGCAATTTTTCTGATGGGCCCGACCGCCAGCGGCAAGACCGGCGTGGCAGTGGAGCTGGTGCAAACACTGCCTGTAGAGATCATCAGCGTGGACTCTGCGCTGGTGTATCGCGACATGAATATCGGCACGGCCAAACCGGATGCTGCCACACTGACTCGCGCGCCGCATCATTTGATCGATATCATCGCTCCGACAGAAGCGTATTCCGCCGCCGCATTCCGCCGTGATGCGCTGCACTTGATGGCGGACATCACCGCGCGCGGCAAAATCCCGCTGCTGGTCGGCGGCACCATGCTGTATTTCAAGGCGTTAAAGGAAGGTTTAAGCGATCTGCCGGTCGCCGATCCTGCCGTGCGTGCTGAACTGGATGAGCTGATCGCCCTGCACGGCGTGCCTTACCTGCATAAAATGCTGGCGGAAGTCGATCCTTTAACCGCCGCCCGTCTCTCACCCAATGACAGTCAGCGCATACAGCGTGCGATGGAAATTTATCGCATCACCGGGCGACCGATGTCCGAGCTGCTTGAGGCATCAAATATGAGCGATGCCCTGCCCTACAGCATCCAGTCTGTCGCCATCATCCCGAATGATCGCAGCGTATTGCACCAGCGCATCGCCACGCGCTTCCAACAGATGCTGGAACAGGGGCTGATCGCAGAACTGGCATCACTGCGCAAAAAATACGCCCTGCACCCTGACCTGCCGTCGATGCGCTGCGTAGGCTACCGGCAGGCCTGGCAATTCCTCGAAGGAGAAATTCCCGAGGCACAGCTTCTTGAAACCGGCATCATCGCCACCCGCCAGCTCGCCAAACGGCAACTGACCTGGCTGCGTTCCATGCCTGAAAATGTACAAATCGATTGTCTGTCCGACAAACTGACACAGCGAGTACGCAACGCGCTCAATCTGTGAAGCAGGCTGCAATGGAGAACGGCAGCTTACGCTGCCGTCGGAATGACTGATACACCACTAAGCTAACAAGACCCCCCTGTTTAAGGCGTAACTTCCAGATAGCCGGATTTCTCAAGATCGACAAGGGCGCCCATACCGGACACAACGATACGTGCGAAAGGCAGCAGATCGGTATTTTCATAGCCTTGCATTTTCATCGCCACAGCACACTCATACATTTTTACACCGTCTTTTTGCATCGCTTCGATCATTGCCTTATTGGGGTTGCCTTTTGGATGCTGGCCTTTTGCCTTTGCATCATAAGCATCATCGTTCAGCAGGAACTGTGAACCGGCTGCCCGAAACACCATGACGATTTCATAATCCTTGCCGGACTTCATGCCCAGTGATGCATACTGGTCATGGAGCATTTTGGCGCCCATGACCTGCTTGCTGATGCCATTCATCGGAATGACACCTGCATCATTGACCTGAACAACCACCTTGATTCCAGTCTTGTTGACAATCTGCAAAGGCGGCAGGGTATTTTCATTCACGGCGGCTTCCGCCCAGGCAACACCCTGCAACGACAATGACACCGCGACTGCCAAAGCGATCAGACCCATTTTTTTACTCATACTCAACACTCCCAGGTTATGTAAATCATCCAATCAAAAAACTTCTTTAAGGTTTCATTATAAGACGAAGAAGCTAGCCGGCTTATTCCATTCCGAGAAATCTTAATATCCCTCACTTCCCCTTCGATAAGCTCAGGACAGGGTTCGGGATGACAACAAACGCCGCATGCGGCGGGGAATTTGACCCAAAAAATTAAATCGCCTCCCGTTTTTTCATCTTGCTTGGCAATGTGCAGATCAGGCGTTGCCGATACCCCGTGCGGGCAGATTGATTGTTTTGGCGAAATCCAGCATGCGGCGGATCGGCAGCACCGCTCGCGGAATGATGGCAGGGTCGACGTGTATCTCGTTAGCGCCGGTTTCAAGCACTTGCGCAAGATTCTGCAATCCGTTCATCGCCATCCACGGGCAATGGCTGCAACTGGTGCAATTCGCCCCTGCACCCGCCGTAGGCGCTTCTAAGAACAGCTTATCCGGACAGAGGGTGCGCATCTTGTGCAATATGCCGCTGTCGGTCGCAACGATGAATACGCGCGCATCGGCGTTCTGCGCCGCCCTGATCAGTTGCGTGGTGGAGCCTACCACATCCGCCAGCTTGATCACCGCACGCGGCGACTCGGGATGCACCAGAACCAGAGACCCCGGATGCTGCGCCTTCAGTTCGACAAGCTCCCTGGCCTTGTATTCGTCATGCACCACGCACGCGCCCTGCCAGAGCAGCATGTCGGCGCCGGTCTGTTCCTGCACGTAATTGCCCAGGTGCCGGTCCGGCGCCCAGAGGATTTTTTTGCCCTGCGCAGCAAGATGTTTGACCACGGGCATGGCGATAGAACTGGTCACCATCCAGTCGGCACGCGCCTTCACCGCCGCGCTGGTATTGGCATACACCACTACGGTGCGATCCGGATGCGCATCGCAAAACGCGCCGAATTCATCTGCCGGGCAGCCCAGATCCAGCGAGCATTCTGCCGCCAGATCGGGCATCAACACACGCTTTTCGGGATTGAGTATCTTGGCGGTCTCGCCCATGAAGCGCACGCCTGCCACGACGATAGTTGTCGCCTTGTGCAGATGCCCGAAATTAGCCATGTCCAGCGAATCCGAAACGATGCCGCCGGTCTCTTCGGCCAGGTCTTGCAGGTCAGGATGCACATAATAATGCGCCACCAGCACCGCATCCTGAAGGGTCAGCATGCGCCTGATACGCGCAATCAGTTCCAGCCTTTCCTCGGGAGCAGGTGCCAGCGGCACCCTGGCCCATGCGGAGGATGTCGCATGACCGGGATGATCGTAAGAGATGTTGATGTTATCCGTGCGAATCATATTAAAAACTCCGAAGAATCAGACAGGCTGCTGAGCAATTGATTGGCGCGCAGCACCTTCCTGGCCTGCCCGCGCAATAACGCCTCGGCAACATGCAGGCGTATCTGTAGCGTTGTAAACTCGATCTCCAGCGGGTCAACCACCAGCAACTCGCAAGCCGTGGCCGCCTTCACCTGCGCGCTGCGCAGCGGAAACTCGTCAGATAAATGCGAGAACTCACCAAATGCATCGCCCCGTTTTAATAATGCGAGCTGGTTCTTCTCATAAAACACGGAAACCGAGCCCGATACGATAATATAGAAAGGCATACCCACCTCTCCTGCATGCAACACCGTTTCCCCCGTCTTCACATCCAGCCATTTCGCCATCTCCAGAAATTGCAGCAACTCCGCATTGCCGAAGGACTTGAAAAAATCCAGCCCGCGCAACTTGCCGTAATGAGGGTGAGAACGCACCTTCTTGACCGCATCGGGCTCGCTTCCGTGCGGCGCAGAAGCAGCTTGCAAGGCCTTTAATTCCAGCGTTTTTTCCAGGTGTTGCTGTTGTTCGAGCAACGATTGATTCAACTTGTCGAGCCCTTCGAGAAATTTTTGATCAAGACTCAACTCGTGGTCTTTCTTCGTATCATTCCGGCCGACGTCAACCTTTTCAGTCAATTTCGCCCGCATGCTGCGAGTTTGCTCGGCAATTCGCACCCTCACCTCGTTACATCCGGCATCAAGCTTGCTCATATGCGTCATCATGGCCGCCAATTCGGTACGCAACGCAGCAACCTCCTGCTCAAGCTCGACGCGCCGCGCTGTCTCTTTCACGGCCGGATCATCCTGCACGGTCAGCGGTTGAATACCCTCAGCGGTTTTTTCCGGCTTTTCATCAGGCATCCCGCTATCGGTTTGGGCGATGTAAGTCATGGACAACAGGCGCGCAAGGATTGCATCCAATTGTCGCTGCACACTGAGCGGAACACGGCTTTTTATTTCACTCAGGCTCAGACTGTCTTCTATCAACTCCATCAGGCGCTTCTCGTCCCCGCTGAGCACGCCGGACGGATTACAAAGTTCGTCATTACCCTGGCTGGTTCTGATAAAAACCCTATGCATTTCCCGCCTCCCTACCCAGCAGCAAAATTGCCTCTCGGTTGCTCGGCGAAAAAACTTTCTGAGCGGCATCCTGCCACGGCAGCCACTGATAATTCAGGTGTTCGCGAGCTGCAAGCTGCACCGCCAGACGCCCGGGCAATTGCAGACCGAACACATGCTCGGTATTCTGGGTAACGCCGTCCGGATAACGATGGCGCCAGTGCGGATATATTTCGTAGTTATTCTGCAACCGCCAGTCCGTGAGTCGATATTGAGCGGCATCCAGCCCCGTCTCTTCGCGCACTTCGCGTATCGCCGTATCCATCAGCGACTCACTCCCCTCACGACTGCCGGTAACGGATTGCCAGTAACCGGGATGATCGGCACGTTCCAGCAGCAACACGTCTAATTCATCGGTATAGATCACCACCAATACCGAAACAGGCTGTTTCTTTCCAAACGTGCCTGACAACTTCATCTTTCCTGATGAAACCGTCATGCACGTTTCCCTCTCTTCTAGCTCTCCCCTGCTTGCGGGGGAGAAGAATGCGGTATCGCTGCGCGAACTTCTCGTCACCATGGGTTAACGTGAAACTCGCGTAAGCGATACGATTGTTCCCTCTCCCTCCGGGAGAGGGTTTGGGTGAGGGGAAACGGACATGGTGGGTTTCATCATCAAGTGTGGTCTTCACCATGTCCGTTAGGCAAAAAATATCCAGAACGGCTTGTTGCGCTGCCGCCAATACACCACCGTGTCATCGAGTATATCCTGTGCGATTTCCCTGTCGTTGGAAGACAGGCCCAGCGTGGGACTGACGTTGCGCAACAGCAACACATATCCCGGGGCGGCGCGCCAGGACAAATCGCATAACACATCGACCAGTGCATCCCAATTCGCGCCGAATTCTTCAGGGAATTCGACGGCATGAGCCAGTGCGTTGAGCAGATTCTTTTTACCCTTGACGCCCTTCAGATCGGCCTCGAACAGCGCGAATCCGGCAGCATCTGCCGCACTGTGCAACATTTCCACACCGCAACCCAGTTTGTGACAGCCTGCCGCAGCTAAATCCTTGAGTTGCGGCGCGACCTCCTCCCATCCTTCCGCATCGTTGGAAGGGCTCAATGCTCCTCTCTCCTTCCGGGAAAGGACTGAAGTAGGGGAATTTTTTGGCATGGCTACTCCCGTATGCGTTTGAAGGTTTGATAATGATCCGCGCTGTAATAATACTCGCCCGGGCTACCTGCGACAATACGCCGGGCGCCCCTGCTGTGTACACCCGGCGTCTTCACCGTATATTCGTGATAATAGCCTCGCGGCTGCCTGGGCAAAATGCGCTCGAAATTGCCGAACACCACGCCGTCACGCGGATAGTCGAACGGCCCGCCCTGCCTGATGGCCCGCAAGGTCTCTCGTACCTCGGGCGGCAGGTCGCTCGCCGCATCCGACTGCACCTGACTGAGGGCGCTGGCTTCATGGGGGGCAGACGCTTCCGGCTGACATGCCTGAAGACACAGCAGACATATCAGCCAGAAAACACGCAAAACAGACAACATACCTATGTTATTGATTATATTATAAATATCAGAATATTATTTGTCCTGTGAAATTTCAGCCGTAGTCTGCACCTGCTGGCGCAGACGGATGTGCAAATCGCGCAACTGCCGCTCGTCCACCGCAGAAGGCGCCTGAGTCAACAGACATTGCGCACGTTGCGTCTTGGGGAAGGCAATCACATCGCGTATCGATTCAGAACCCGTCATCATGGTAACGATGCGATCGAGGCCGAATGCGAGCCCCCCATGCGGCGGCGCGCCATATTGCAGCGCATCGAGCAGAAAGCCGAACTTGAGTTGCGCTTCTTCCGCATCGATATTGAGCGCGCGGAACACCTGGGACTGCACTTCTTCTTTATGGATACGCACCGACCCGCCACCCAGCTCCCAGCCGTTCAGCGCCAGATCGTAGGCTTTGGCCAGACAGCGGCCCGGATCGGTTTCCAGATACTGGATATGCTCGTCTTTGGGCGAGGTGAACGGATGATGGCAGGCCGTCCAGCGCTTCGCCTCCTCGTCGTATTCGAACATCGGAAAATCCACCACCCACAATGGCTCCCAGACTTTGCCATTGACATAACCCTTGTCGTGGCCGATCTTGCTGCGCAACGCGCCTAACGCGTCGTTGACCACTTTTTCCTTGTCAGCGCCGAAGAAAATGATGTCGCCGTTGGCAGCGCCCGTGCGTTCCATCACGATCTTGAGCGCCGCTTCGCTGAGATTCTTCACGATAGGCGACTGCAAGCCGGCATCGTTCAGTTGCGTCACATCGTTGACCTTGATGTAAGCCAGGCCCTTAGCGCCATAGATGCCGACAAACTTGGTGTACTCGTCGATCTCGCCACGGGTGAACGCCGCCCCGCCGGGTACGCGCATCGCCGCGATACGCCCGTTGGCCGAATTCGCTACCCCCGCGAATACCTTGAAGGCGACATCCTTCATCGCATCGGTGACTTCGGTGAGCTCAAGCGTCACGCGCAAGTCCGGCTTGTCCGAACCGAAACGCGCCATTGCCTCCGCGTAGGTCATGCGCGGGAACGGATCGGGCAGATCCACATTCAGCGTTTCCTTGAATACAGTGCGGATCAGCTCTTCCGTCAGTGCGATGATCTGCGCCTCATTCATGAACGAAGTCTCGATATCCACCTGGGTGAATTCCGGCTGACGGTCTGCACGCAAGTCCTCATCCCGGAAACACTTGGTGATCTGGTAGTAGCGATCGAAACCCGCCACCATCAGCAACTGCTTGAATAACTGAGGAGATTGCGGCAAGGCAAAGAATTCGCCCGGATGCACGCGCGATGGAACCAGATAATCGCGCGCACCTTCCGGCGTGGATTTGGTCAGCATCGGCGTTTCGATGTCGATGAAGCCGCGACTGTCCAGAAAGCGGCGGAACGCCATCGCCACCTTGTAACGCAGCATCATGTTCTTTTGCATCTGCGGGCGGCGCAAGTCGATCACGCGATGGGTCAGCCGCACGTTCTCGGACAGGTTCTCGTCATCCAGCTGAAACGGCGGGGTAACCGACGCGTTCAGCACCTCGATCTCCTGACAGAGAATTTCGATTTCGCCGCTGATGAGATTGCTGTTGGAAGCCCCCGCCGGGCGACGACGCACCAGCCCTGTGATGCGCAAGACAAATTCGTTGCGCACCGATTCGGCGATCCTGAACATCGCCTGTTGATCCGGATTACACACCACCTGTGCCAGCCCTTCCCGATCGCGCAAGTCGATGAAGATCACCCCGCCGTGGTCACGACGACGATGCGCCCATCCGCAAATGCTTACGGTCTGGTCAAGTTGATCGGTGTTGAGTGTGCCGCAATAATGTGTACGCATATTCTGATTTATTTATGAGATGTTAGGTGTGTATATCTTGTGAAATGCAGTCGAATCAATATCGGACACCACACCCATAGAAACAATGGAGCGCAACGCCACATCCACCGTCATATCCAGCACGATGGTGTCCGCTTTGCGCACAAAAAAATAAAAACCGTTTACCGGGCTGGGCGTGGTGGGAATAAATACCGCCACATATTCTTCATCTTGCCGACCTTGCACTTCATGCGGTACATTGGTCTGAAATGCCAGCGACCATGCTTGCGGGTGCGGGTAGCGTACCAGCAACACCTTGCGAAACGAGTTGCCATTGCCGGACAACAGGGTATCGCTGACTTGCTTCACACCCTTGTAGATATTGCCGACGAAGGGGATATGCAGCATCCCCTTCTCTGATGCCGCCCACAGGCGCTGACCGAACACGTTGCGTATCAGCAGGCCGGTTAACAGCACCACACCCAAAGTCAGTATGATCCCCAGCCCCGGTATATGAAAGCCCAGCAACCTGTCCGGACGCCAGTGTTCCGGCAACAGCAGCAAGGTCTGATCCATCGTGGAAATGATCAGGTTAAGCACCCAGACCGTGATGCCCAATGGAACCCAGACCAGCAGCCCCGTAACGAGAAACTTCTTCATCGATCAGGCGCCGGCCACCGGACAAGTAGCGGCACTGCCGCAAGGTGCGCACTCAGCCTTGGGCTTATTCTTGAAATCGGTTGCGTAATATCCGTTGCCTTTCAACTGAAAACCGGCAGCGGTCAATTGCTTGGCAAACGTCTGTTTGCCGCACTCCGGACAGGTATCGAGCGGCTCATCGCTCATTTTTTGCATCACGTCCTGTTGCAAACCACAAGCGGAACACGCATAAGCATATATTGGCATGGCTAGTCCTATTGAATGATTTTGAATAGGCGTATTATACCTGAGTAGGGGCGATTGATAAAACAACTAGCCAGCCCGCCAAGCGATCAAAAAACGATCGCCAGGCGGCCGCTTATCATAAATCGCCCCCACTTGCCGGATAATCAAATAAAAGGTTAAATAAGCCAATTTTTCAAGGCCGTGAAAACACTTTCCGGCAAAATTAAACCTCACTTCAATGCTGTTCAATATTGACGCTGCCAAAAAATCAGATGAAAACGAATACTTCGCAAGAACATCTGGAACTGGGCCAGTTCATCCCTTTCATTTACCACCACAATATGCTGGCTGATGCAGCCCGCATGGGCGCTTTTCGTGAAGCGATCGAGTTTGCCGTACCGGTTGGATCGCGCGTGCTGGATCTGGGCGGTGGCACCGGCGTGTTGTCTTTTTTTACCGCACAACGGGCAGCCAAAGTATGGTGCGTGGAACGCAACCCGGAACTTGCTGAAGCCGCGCGTCGGCTGCTTTCCATGAATCCGGGAGGCGAGCGGGTCGAAGTGGTACTGGCCGATGCCTTTGACTATCTGCCGCCCGAACCTGTCGATGTGGTGATCTGCGAAATGCTGCATGTGGGCATGCTGCGCGAGAAGCAGATACCGGTATTGACCAGCTTCAAGCGACGTTATCTGGCAAAGTTCGGCGCGCCACTGCCGCGCATCGTGCCGGAAGCCTTCATTCAGGCCGTGCAACCGGTTCAGCAGTCTTTTGATTTTGGCGGCTATTACGCGCCTGTCCCCTCGCTGCAAGACCCGTTATCACTGCAACCACGCACCAGGGAGCTGGCGCCGCCCGTGCTTTTTCAGATGGCAAGTTACGGGGAATCATTGCCCACGAATTGCGTCTGGCAAGGTGAAATCAGCATAATCGAGAAGGGTCAGATCAATGCACTGCGCTTCATCACCAAGAACGTGCTGACCATCATCGAGAAAGAACAGCGCAGCGTAGACTGGTTCAGCCAGTATCTGATCTTGCCGCTGATCGAACCATTGACAGTAACGGCAGGCGAACGGGTATCCGTCGCTTTTTCCTATACGCTGGGTGACCCTATCGCAACGCTGGTGCCTTGCGTCGTTCGACTAAGCTGAAACTTACTCTGTCCGGGCCCCATAAATCTCGCCTCCTTAACTCACCATCGGGGTTATTTTCCATTCAGCCCGACCGAACGACCGGGAAAACCGGCCACATCAAAATAGCGGGTCTGGCCGACAGCCTGATACTTGAGCACGGTGCGCAGCCCGTAAATGCCGGGAGCTGATCTTGCCGTCCTGGAAACGAACTTCGGCGCCTTGCCGCCCGGCATGGCTTCCGACAAAACGCGGCCTGCCAGCTTGCCTTTGACGGGAATATCAAGCCCCAGAATACTCGCAAGCGTTTTGCCGACATCGGCATTGCTGACCGGCGATTTATCGACGTATCCCTGCCTGAAATCCGGACCACTCGCAGCCATGAAATTGTAGGTGTCGGCCCTGCTGAAACTGCCGTGCATGCCCTGACCCTGCTGCAAACCGGTATCGGCAACTTCCGCCGCGCACAACACCTGTATCTTGCAGCCGGTGGCTGTTGACTTGAAGTTGACGACGATGGATGGAACCGGCGTCAGTGCCGATCCCTTCAAATTGATGGCGCTGAGCGGAAGCGTACCGGGGATGCTGCCCAGCGCATCATCGACAAACAAACCGCTCACATAATCCCGGGCCAGCAGTGCTTGCACCACCCTGGGAGCCAGTTCACCGGCATTCTCATTTGGCAGGTAAACCAGATCGGAGCCGCCATTTGCCGCAACCACCAAATCGGGCTTGACAGCATCCTGGCCAAGCAACCCGTTTGCTTTTTTCGGGTGCTTGCCTGCCCTGTAGTCAACAGGTTCATTCCCGGAATCAGGATCAAACAGCGGCAGATCAAGCGCAATAGCCAGGTCGATGGCCAGAAATCCCGGGGGTAACTGACCCGCAGCCGTGTCGGCGTAAGAAGTTTTTGCAGCAGGACTGCTCAGACTTTGTTTGGAAATGGTCGAGAACCCGTGATCCGCAACAACGAGGATATCGGTTGTTTTGTCGAGCCCCAGTGTTTCGAGTGCAGCCTTGATCCTGGCGAGATTGGCATCGGCGTTCCGGATTGCCGCCATGGATGTCGGCCCGTTGATGCCGGGAGATAATTTGCCCAGACTATCACCCTGGTTGTGTTGCGAACCATCCGGGTCGCGCGACCAGAACACCAGAACAAAAGGTTTGCCCGCCGTTTTGAAGCGCGGCAACAAAACTTTGGTGGTGACATCAACAAAATATTTCTGCTGCTCAATGTTTGCGATCACGGTGCCCGGCGTATTGACATTCCCTGCATTGCCGTTGTCCCCGCGCGTCGGCGCCTCAGCGGGCAATCCCGCTTGTTGCAAATCTGCCGTCAATATCGCGTTCAAGGGAATGCCGCCTGCGCGTCCGGTCAAATCATCTACCACGACAGTCCGTTCGCCTGACCTGTCGACTCCGGCCTGAATCCCGACCGGCCCCAGCTTGCCGATAGCGGCAGTTGAAAAACCGGCCTTGCGTGCAGACACCAGCAACACCTCTTCATTCACGAAGTTGCCGGCAAAGTGTTCGTCGATATCCCCTAAGACCTGACCGCTTTCAAGGAAAGGTGTCGCGCTGCCCGCGGCGCCAGGCACAGGAAAGCCCGCATAGAGGGTGTTGCCGAATACGCCCGTATCAGCGAAATAATGACCTGTGGCAAGGGCGGAGCTATTCGGCATGGTGAATGTCGGAAACAGCGAATGGCTGTTCCTGAACCAGACACCCGACTTGCCGATCGCCGCCATCGTCGGCGCCGTATCCTGATTTACCACCAGAGCGCGCAAGCCGTCCGCCACGAACAGCACAACATTGTGCGGCTGTCCTGCCGCCGCCTGTGTTCCAAAAGATGCCAGGGCAAACGCAACCAGCAAGTCACAAAAACGAAAAGCCATATTATTCTCTAACCTCTGAATGATCGCGCAATTCTATGGCGGGAATGTTTCCGGAAAAAGACAACGCAACCGAACTTACATACTGTTTATTCCTCGGATTACAGGCATTTGACAGCGTGACGGGGCAGATTATCGACCCGTAAGCCAGAAATACTGGCATGATGCGATCAAATTTTACCGCGCTTATGATTTAATGCAGCCGGCCCGTTAAACACCCGAATGCTGGCAGCCTGTCGGATTCCATGCATGAATGAAAAAGAAGCCCGGCAGACTGTTATGGAACCAAAATCAATTCCTTCAGTCTGACGTTTGCCCCGATTTGCAGGGGTAGTCGTGATACACCAAGGAGATTGAAAATGAGCGCCAAAAACAACACCTTTTCACAAGACAACGAGTTCCGTATGGCATTTGGCTGGCTTGCAGCGGCTGCCGTATCGATTGCCAGCTGGGCTGGTCTTTCCTGAGCGAACCAACTACTCATCAAGGCCGGCGATTAAAGCCGGCCCTGGTGCTTTTCGAAATGAACACTATTCTCCAGCATCTCAAAAGACACGGCGAATCACTTGACGTAGAGATTGCCGAGGCTGCCGGCATGTCGCTTGATCTGACGCGTGCCCATTTGGCGCAACTAACCGCCGAAGGGGAGGTCATGGCCTATCACTCCACCCGCTTCGAGGGCGGCGAGAAAATCGAGGGGGTACGTTGCCGGTTAGCCGGGTTCATCCCTCCGCACGCACCCGGCCGCAAAGCAAAATGATGTCGCGTTAATGCGCGAGTTTCACAAACATCATGCGGCGTGATACGCTTTGACTGAAGTAATTTGTGGGCGCCCTGAAATATCGGTACAAAAGCGTTCTGGTGCCGACGCACACTTTCCTTGTACGCGGATGACTCTCTGCATGTATAATACGCCAGCCCCGCGTAAAACCAATCAGCGCTGCGGCCTCTTCATTCACTTCAGATCTCTTCGATCACATATTTCGTCTGCCCAGATTGGTGCCGCTCTACACGATCGGCAGGCCGTCGCAGGAGCCATGCTTTGCCAAATAACACTGTTACATTCGCCAGCCTGAATCTGGCAGAACCCTTGATGCGCGCCATTGTTGACGCCGGCTACACGCAACCCACTCCCGTTCAGGCCCAGGCGATTCCGCTGGTTCTGGCGGGCGGCGACCTGCTGGCCGGCGCGCAGACCGGTACCGGCAAGACCGCTGGTTTCACCTTGCCTATCCTGCATCTGCTAAGCAGCAAACCCGCCGCCACTCCGCGCGCGGGTGCGCCACGCTGCCTGATTCTGACCCCTACGCGCGAGCTGGCGGCCCAGGTAGAAGAGTCGGTGCAGACCTATGGCAAGTATCTGCCGCTCAAATCGCTGGTGATGTTCGGCGGCGTAAATATCAATCCCCAAATCAAGGCGTTGCGCAGCCAGGTGGACATACTGGTGGCAACGCCGGGTCGCCTGCTTGATCACGTCGGACAAAAGACGCTGGATCTTTCCGCAGTGGAAATCCTGGTGCTCGATGAAGCCGACCGCATGCTGGACATGGGTTTTATTCGCGACATCCGAAAAATACTCGCACTGCTGCCAAAACAGCGGCAGAACCTGCTGTTCTCCGCCACCTTCTCAGAGGAAATCAAGACGTTATCCGACGGTCTGCTGCACAATCCGGGCTTTGTCGAAGTGGCGCGTCGCAACACCACCTCGGAACTGGTCACACAAAGCGTGCATATGGTTGCACAAAAACTCAAAAGCCATTTGCTCTCCCACCTGATCAAGCACAATGACTGGAAGCAGGTGCTGGTGTTCACCCGCACCAAACATGGCGCGAACCGTCTGGCTGAAAAATTGAATGCCGACGGCATTGCTGCCGCCGCGATTCACGGCAACAAGAGCCAGTCGGCTCGTACCAAGGCGCTTTCGCAATTCAAGGATGGAACGATGCCGGTGCTGGTTGCAACCGACATTGCCGCACGGGGTCTGGACATCGACATGCTGCCGCATGTGGTGAATTTCGAACTGCCGAACGTGCCGGAAGATTACGTGCACCGCATCGGCCGTACGGGACGCGCTGGCAGCAGCGGCGCTGCAATTTCGCTGGTGGATAGCGAGGAATTACAGCACTTGAAAGACATCGAACGCCTGATCAAGACCCAGATTCCTCGGGTGACCATCGACAGTTTCGTGCCGCCCACCCATATCCCCGCTGAAGCCCCGCGTGCACCGCGTCCTCAGCACGGACAAAAACGACACAGCAACACAACTGCTCATCGCACACCCGGACAGGCAACAACCGGCAATCGCACGCCAGGACAAGCCCCGCGCGCCGCTAAACCGCGCAATCAGCAACGCGCTGACGTTGCAGCTCAGCCCAAACCACGTGCGCCGCAGGATGCGCCTCAAAAACCACTGCTATCCGAAGCCGCACGCCATCAGGCTATGCCGCAGCCTGCATTGTTTTCGCCCAGACCGGCAGCAAGACGGGGAAAGTAGCCAGTCGCTGGCGATGATCGAATATCATATTGATATTGTTTATAATTTTAACAATTGCTGTGCGGAATACTCTGCACTGCAAGAACGGACCCGAACACCATGGCCAAGACAAATTACACCTTCGAGAAACGGCAGAAAGAACTAGCCAAGCAAAAGAAACAGGCAGAGAAGTTGCTGAAGAAAGCAGCCAGCAAGGAAGAGCAGTCGGTAAACGACCTGCCCGCTCCCCCTCCAGATGAAAATTCTTCGCCTGAGTGAGGCAGATCCCGTCTTAGGCGCGCCATCCGGCACGCCTTGATTTCGTGTCGGCGATCTTCATAACAAAGACCGCCTTACGTCAAACGCTCGTAAAGAGCAACGCCTCGGCACCGAAGGAAATAAAAAACGCGACCCCCCAGGCCGAGCTTTCCTGAAACGCGCTTTGTAACGTTTGCCCCGGTTCTTTAGTAAACAGTATGCCCGCCATGAGGATAAACACACCCGCTATTAAAGCCGCCAGAATGGAATAATGCATGAAAATCTCCTTTATGTTTAATGTCGCTGCAAAGCTCCAAAGGTAATCAATTCAGTCAGCCTTCCTGACGACCTGCTCACCCTCTACATGACGGAGCATAGCCAACAGACATTACAGTTTCACGACAGTAAAATCATCAAAACGATGTCACTATTGATGGCGTCGCTCATGCGAGCCTTATGAATACCGGGCGTTTACGATTACCAGTCAATAACACAGACCAGCCACGCTGCATGAAACAATGCGCATATACCGTGCCATATTGAAAATTAATTCAATAACATATTGACTCTATAGTTATTTATTTTAGACGTGGCTATTCGCCACAAAGACTCGGCTTCATTGGCATGTTCTGTTTTTGGGCGTGATCAGCCCCTCATTGCACACTTTAAGTGCAATGAGGGCCTTATTGAATTGGAAACTTTTTAGGGAACCGCTGATTTATTCGTCTTCCCCGCACAAGGGGGTAAGCAGGCAAGCCGCGAAGCGGCTGCTCGCAAAAGCGGGGAACCAGCACCTTGTATAACTGGATGGCCGTTCCTCGAAACTTCGGCCTTTGGCCTCGTTTTCCCGCCGCAGCCTGCCCCCGAATGATGTAATCGGGGGCGGGAACGACAAAACCGAACAAATCAGCGGCTCCTTAGCGATCACTGTTGCAGTGTCGCGTTTTCGATGAGCACCTTGTAGGAGTAGCCAGCGCCAAAATCCTTGTCGGTGCGTACTATGCCTTTCGCCGTCACGATATCGCCGACTTTTGCCTGATCCGCAGTCGTTACCAGCACATCGTTATTGTCACCCGTTCCCGTACCGTCGCGCAGATGCACCCAGTTTTTTCCCATGATTTGCTGGTTGTACTTCACCACCTTGCCGCGCACCAGCACAGGCTTATCCTTCAGCTCGGCCCCCTTCGTCATAATTTCCTCAACGGTGCGCGCATTCTCGCCGACCGCCTTGGCAACGTGAATCGCCTCTTCCGGTGCAGCAGGCGTTGATTTCGCCTTGCGCTCGCCACGTGCACCAGCCAGACTGCCAAAATAAATTGTCTTGAAGGTCTTTTTCAGCGACGGACTCTTGAAGTCATGCATCACCATCGCTTTCTCAATGGTGACCTTGCTGCCCTTCGCAACAACAGCCTTGTCCACCGCCACCCAGCTCTCGCCATGAACCGTTTTGAGACGAAGATAGGTGTAATTCGCGACATTCACCACTTCCAGCACTTCGCCCTTGACCGCGACCAGTTCGGCTGGCGTCGTCATATCTCCCGCCCATACCAGCGAGACAAAACAAATCATGCATACATACAACAGCGCTTTCATCATTACTCCTTCTCAATAAAGTCAAAAGCATAACAGCCCGCTGACGGCAACGCCAGCCGGGATTACTCCAGTTGTTGGATCAGTAAAAGAGCATACGGTTGAAGCTGCCGACTTAATCATCATACGTCATTCCAAAAACCGTATCTGTCAGCCAGTGACGAAAAGAGTCGTTGTCCTGGAACTGCTTGAAGAGCTGCGCATCGTCTGTAAAAAGTGCGGTAATGACGCGCCTCAAGGCTTTGTCGTGTTCAATACGTGCATTTTGACGATCAGAATTTTTCTTCGCGTTCTGGTAAGCCTGATCGGCGGCGACCCTTGTCGGAATCTCGTCTGTAAGGCGTTTTTCCATCCGCAGCGGATCGGCAAAAAGCCCGCCAAACTGTTCATTGAACGCGGTTACAATGTTTGAAAGTTTATCCAGTTCCGGTTCCGGCTTGCGGCCGCCACCTGCTGTAGGCACAGGTTCAATCTCGGCATCCGCATCGGGAAGTGCGATCGCCATCGTCGCTTTTTTCTCCGCGCGGTAGCTGTCCATATCGATAGCGTCGAGAATTCCTTTGGCAAGGTCTTCCTCAATGGGGGCAGGCAATTTTGAAATCAGGAAATTCAGGAAGATCGAAAGCTTTTCCCAATCCTGCACGCCGTAGGGCAGGATCGTGGCGAGAAAATCGTAAGTGCGGGTAAACGCCTTTGCTTTGCCTTTGAAATCGACCTGCCCGTCTTCGTCGAGTTCGTTCACATATACTGCCACGCAGGCGTCAAGAATCGGATCCAGCTTGTCGCGATCAGCGCCGTCCAGGTAAAGCTCTACCAGTAAATCTATCTGCTCCTGCAAATAAACCTGATATTGGTCAAGCTCCCCTTTTAACGTGTGAAGTTTGTTCGGGTCTGTCTCCTTGCTCAATATCGTCGTGCGGTAGTAATCAGCAAAAGACTTTTCAATCGCCTCGGTGTCGTTCTGAAAATCGAGGACAAACACGTCGTGCTTCTTCGGGTGCGCTCGATTCAAACGGGACAACGTTTGCACAGCCTTAATGCCGGAGAGCCCCTTGTCCACATACATCGTGTGCAACAGCGGCTCGTCATAGCCGGTTTGAAATTTGTCAGCACAGATGAGAAAACGATAAGGGTCTTCCTGAATCCTGTCGGCAATGTCGTTGCTGGGGAAACCGTTCAGCTTCGATTCGCTGACCTTCTCACCCTTGTATTCGGGCTCGCCCGAAAATGCCACGATAGGCTTGTATGGACTCTTGATCTCCGCAAGGTATGCATTGAATGCAAAGAAATACTGGATAGCCCGCTGAATGCCGTTCGTGACAACCATCGCCCTCGCTTGCCCGCCAATCTTGTTCTGGCCTATGACCTGCTCCAGAAAATGATCGACCATGATCTCGGCCTTGTCGCGTATCGCCTTGCTGTGACTCTCCACATAAACACGCAGCTTCTTGCGCGCTTTCTTGACATCGAATTCCGGATCGCCTTCAACGGTTTTGGCAAGTCGGTAATAACTCTCCACCGGCGTGTAATTTTTCAGTACGTCCAGAATAAAACCTTCCTGAATCGCCTGCTTCATCGTGTAGTTGTGGAAAGGTCGATGCTTTACCTCGTCACCGACATGGTAAGGAATGCCGAAAATCTGCAACGTCTTGTTCTTGGGTGTGGCGGTGAAAGCAAAGTAACTGGCATTCGCAAGCAGCTTCCGCGATTCGATGATGCGGTTAATCTTGTCTTCGGTCGTATCATCTTCCTGCTCAGCGCCCTCCTCTGACAGCGCCATACTCATCGCGGCTGCCGTGCGACCGCCCTGGCTGGAGTGTGCCTCGTCGATGATGATGGCGAATTTCGCACCCCGGTGCTCTTCGCCTATGCTGTCAAGAACAAAGGGGAAGGTCTGCACTGTGGAGATGATGATCTTCTTACCGTCTTTCAGATACTTCGAGAGCTGCTGCGTCTTGGACAAACCATCGCTCTCCTTTACAGCGCCGATGATCGTGGAGACCTGTGCAAACCCCTTGATCGTTTCGCGAATTTGCTTGTCGAGGATGCGGCGATCGGTGATGACGATGATGGAATCAAACACGTCTTGCCCGTCTTTGCGCAGGCCTATCAGTTGATGCGCCAGCCAGGCGATGGAATTCGATTTGCCGCTGCCCGCCGAATGCTGAATCAGGTAACACTTGCCCGCACCGTACCATGCTGCATCTGCAAGCAGTTTGCGCACCACATCAAGCTGATGATAGCGGGGAAAAATCTGCACGCGCTTTTTCTTGCCGGTCTTCTCGTTCTTCTCTTCCACGATCTGGGCGTAGTTTTCCAGTATCTCGGTGAATCCTCCCGGCGTAAAAATGCGCCGCCAGAGGTAATCCGTCATGATGCCATAAGGGTTAGGCGGATTGCCCGCGCCCTGATTCCAGCCCTGATCGAATGGCAGGAACCACGAATCTTTGGCCATGCCCTTCGTGCCCTTCAGCTCGGTGCACATGCGCGCCTCATGGTCATCCATCGCAAAATGAACCACACAGCGCCCGAAAAGGAACAGCGTCTCGCGCGGATCGCGGTCGCGCTTGTACTGCTCCTCGGCGTCTTCCGCAGTCTGTTTGGTCAAACTGTTTTTAAGCTCGAAGGTTGCCACCGGCAACCCGTTGATGAACAGCGCAAGATCAAGCGCCCTCTTCGTCTGCTCGCGACTGTAGCGCAGTTGGCGCGTGATGCTGAAGCGGTTAGCCGCATGCCGCACGACAGCCTTCTCGTTTTCCGGCGTAGGCGTCCCGTAGAACAAATCCACATGATGCTTCCCGTGGTGGACGCCCTTGCGCATGACATCGATCGTGCCGCGCCGGGTAATCTCGCCCTGCAGTTGCGCCAGAAATTTCCTGCGCGTCGGGCCGTCGATGCGCAGCTCCAGCTCGGCTGCAACTTCTTCCTGCGTCTCCTCCAGAAAAGCAGTCAACTGTTTCAAGTCGATTGCATATTCACGCTCATAGTCCGCGTTCGTGCCTGCGATCCAGCCGAAGGCGGTCATCGCATTTATGATCAGCGATTCCAGCCCCTCTTCCTTGACGTTGGTTACCGGCGGTTTGTCGGCAGAGGCGGGTCTGGCAGTCTCGACCAGCTTGATGCCGCCTTGCGCGCCAAAACTTGAGAAGCCTGCCTCATTGTCCATGCCATGGTTTAACGCGCTTCCTGCATGCGCAAACTCGTCGAGAAATGATACGAGACGCGGATCTTCGGACTGGAATCCAAGGATCAGACGTTCTGCGGCATCCTTCGGCATTTCGATGCGCACCAGCGAACTGTTGCTCGGTGCGACCGCTACGATGGAGACCTCACGAAAGGCGACGCCGGCGTAAGCTGCCGCCATCATGGCAAATCGTAGCCGCTCCTTATCGGTCATCGAATCGGCGTTGGCGAAAATGATCATATCGACCAACGCCTTTTGCTCACCTGAAACCGGCGGCATACGGTCGCGCTCAAGCGCACAGGGCTTTTCCTTGAACCTGCGCAACTGCGACGCGGGCCACTTCTCGGTATCCGCTCTGGTGTGGCAATTGGCACAAAGAACGACAAGATTGGCAGGGCTATGATCTTGCGTTTCGCTCCACGGAATGATATGCGCCTTCTCCAGAGAAACCGGCTCGCAATCGCAGGCGCAGCGGTAGCGGCATTCGAAGAGCAGATCGCGTTGCGTTTCGACGGGAATAGCGGGCCGGTTACTCATGGATTTCCTCGATTTCGTCAAGCGTCTCATCAGCGATCATTTCCGGCGCAGAGTCGATGGCAATATCAGGCAATGTTGCCGCCGCCTCGCGCACGTCCAGTTTGCCCGTCACGATGTCCGCAGTCAGGCGTGTGCGATATTCCTGCATCAGCGCGATTTCCCGTTCGGTGCGGGCGATGGCGGTGTTCTGCGCCTGCGTGAGCTTCTCGATTTGCACGATAATTTCCTCTTGTTCATCGACAGGGGGGAAAATAACCGGCACACGGTAGAATTCTTGTGTGTAGAGAGGACTCATTCCTTCAGTAACGCCATGGACCATCATCGAAAATTCGTTCCGATAAGTCGATGTGTGAAAAAGGACGTCAAAGTAATGAGTATATAGTTTCCGCGTTGGTTGAAATACAGTGTAATTCGGCGTGATCAGTCCCCTCTGGAAAGCACAGCAAAAAACTCCAAGATGTGCTTTATATTTGTTTAAAACCAAATCTTGTGGATGACAAACCTGGAAGCTGTCGAAGCTGCGCGCCTGAGTGGAGTTTTCTTCCATCTCGTTTGTTAGGACAAGGCCACGGCGCTGTGTAACTGAAAGCTTCGGGTCATTCTTGAGAACATCCCGCCGAGTCACAGCGCGAAATATAAATCTTGCGCGAAGCACCTCCCAATGTTCCGGTATGTCGCCGAGCCAGGGGATGCCGGAATTCTTGAGTCGTACAGCCTGTCCTGAGCCTGTCGAAGGAAGGCCGCGTGTGACTGCGCGATGAATAATGGCCTGCTTCTGCTCGTTCAGCAACTTTATCAGCTTCTGCTTGGCGCGAATAAATCCGTCGATCTTCCGGTTCGCATGGTCCAGAAACCGCACGATAGCGGCTTGTTCGTCTGGTGGCGGGAGAAAGATCGGGAGTCGTTTGATTTCCCCATGATCCAAATTTTGACGGAGACCTGAGCCATAGCGATAGATTGCTTTCGTCAGATCGAATGTGTTTAGCATCTGGTAGCCATAATCAGGGGAAATTATGCTGTTAGCTTCCAAGCAGAGATAGGCCGAAGAGATAATGCCGCGATTCCGCGCCAAACCTATCCGCAAGCTTGTCTTATCATTTCCTGATTAGCCACAATGTTCAGCCGTGCGAATAAACTGCTCTGGATGTGGCGCAGTGAGAGCAGAAGCGCGAAGCAGCCTGACCAGAATGACCGACAG